>NZ_BAABJZ010000094.1:0-79253 GCF_039543565.1 Ferrimonas pelagia
TAAGTCCGAAGACTTACTCAATGAATACTGAATAAAACGTGTGTTCACTCAATAGGCATTAAGAAATGATGATTTCTCAATCCTGCGTGAGTGCCCACACAGATTGTCTGACAAATTGTAAAAGAGCACTTAAGTCATGCTGACTTAAGGTTCGCTTCGTTGCCGAAGCAGGAGGCGTATAATACGCTGTTCTCCGGGGTTGTAAAGGCCGTTTGGAAACTTTCTTTTCAACCGTTGTCTTTTTGACAAGAGCCGCTGCTAACCCGTTGTTTCCAACGTTTGCTTAGAAGCCTTGTCCCCGTCGACAGATGCGCATTATAGGGAAGCGTTCTTATCTAGCAAGGCTTTATTGTTGAATCACGCTCGCTTGCCTAAATCCCCAGCAATACGCTCAGTTCTGCGCCTTTTCGCCACGGATTAGCCCACTAAAAACGCGCCGAAGCGCGTTTTCTTCACTCTATTGGTCCTGGCTGGCCTAAAAGTGCACAACGCCATTGATAAACCAACCATCAATGTCGACGTTGCTGGTGAGATCCCCCACATCGTCTTCATCTACGTCTATGGTGATATTGCGGTAACCCGCTTCCACGCCAAGATCCAATGCGACCAATCCCAGCGTCCAACCCAGCTTGACCTGATAATCAATGAAGCTGGAGCCGGAGTAGCCAATGCCCTGCACCTCGGTCGCGGCGTACAGACCGGTTAAGGGGAGATCGATCCGAGCCGCACCATATAGAAGAGGTACCCATTCATCCAATGACTCATCGACCGTTCCCGCCACCCTATCCATGATGCCCTCGTTGTAAGCCAACTCAGTGGCGACATCGAATTGTCTCGCGGTGATCCCCAGATCCAGATCAACCCCGGTATCCCACAACTCGTAATAGAGGGTGATATCTGTGTGCCGATAATCCAGCAGGGTGTTGGTGGTCGACCCGGCTGGCACTGTTGCACCGCCAAAATCAAAATCCTGATCCAGCATCCCCTGGGCACGATTGTCATAACTTAAGGTCGCGAGCTTGATATTGGGAATGATGGGCACTGGATGCTCGAAGGCAATGTAGGCCTGAAACCCACTGTTACTGTCGTTGAATCCCAACTCATTCTCCAGCGAAACACCTTCGTCGCCTAACGTGCCGCCGACATCGCCAGAAAAATAGCCAGCCCCGGCGTAGATCCCTAAGGTATCGCCCTGCGCCATAGGTGTGGCCAACAGTCCCAATACGATTAACACACTGCCTACTCTCATCGTCTCTTACCTCTTTATCCGTCCCTGTGCGGCCCTTTGCCGCCGAAGTAATAAACAAGATACCAGTCACCCGTGACTGCTTGTAGCTTTGATCTTGAGATCCCTTTAGAAAGCCAGAACAACTCAGGCTAAACTTGGCTTTCAATCAAGTATAAGGATTCTGTACAGATGAGTGATGTATTCCACTTAGGACTCACCAAAACCATGCTCAAGGGCGCAAGCATCGCCATCGTTCCCGGTGATCCCGAGCGGGTCAAACGCATTGCGGCATTGATGGATGACCCAACCCCGCTGGCCGCAACTCGGGAGTTCACCAGCTATGTCGGCATGTTGGATGGCCACGCTGTAGTGATCTGCTCCACTGGCATTGGTGGTCCGTCAACCTCTATCGCGGTTGAGGAGTTGGCACAATTGGGGATCCGCACTTTTCTGCGCATTGGCACCACCGGCGCCATCCAACCAAACATCGCCGTTGGCAGTCTTATCGTGACTCAGGGCTCTGTTCGCCTTGATGGTGCCAGTCAGCACTTCGCACCAATGGAATACCCCGCGGTTGCCAACTTTGAATGCACCTTGGCCTTGGTCGAAGCGGCTAAAGCACAAGGACATAGCCCCGTTGTTGGGATCACGGCCAGCTCGGATACCTTCTATCCGGGACAGGAGCGTTATGACACCTACAGCGGGCGGGTCACGTCGCGCTTTCAGGGCTCAATGCAAGAGTGGCAGGAACTGGGGGTACTCAACTATGAGATGGAGTCTGCAACACTGCTAACCATGTGCGCTGCACTCGGATTAAAGGCAGGCTGTATCGCCGGGGTGATCGTCAATCGTACCGAGCAAGAGATCCCGTCCGAGTCATTGATGGCGCAAACCGAGCAGGATGCCATCGCGGCCGTGGTTGACGCCGCTCGACGCATGCTCGCTTAAGGCCGGATCAAAAAAGCCGAACGCTAAGACGTTCGGCTTTTCATCGGGAGGCTGGCTTAGAACATCTGTACGATGACATACAGAAACGCGCTCATCCCACCAAAAGCGACGGCGGTGATCCCATCAATATTGCTGTTTTTCTTGCTCATGCCACTACCTTAAACGACTCGGAATTTACACCGCATCACGGTGATCGAGCTCGATTATATCGAGGCGATAAGTAGCGCCTAGAAAAACCGGCCGGCGGATTGCCGTTCTTTTAAGCGGATCACGTTAACAACAGCCAGCGTTTTGCCATCGAAGCTAATTCATCAGGGCCACTTGTAGTTGCTCCTGTTGACGATAGGCCCAATCTCGATCGATCCCACCCCAATGGCGGATCTGATAGTAGCCATCGTTATGGCGCACCCCGTCTTCGACAAAAGTGATATCGACTCCAAACCCGGGCAGCGCTTTGATCACGTCTTGGATCGTTCGTCTAGGCCACTGTAAATACCGCATCAATTCAGGGACCGACGGGCGCTCTAATTGCTCAATGGCCAACAGTAAAATGGCTCGACGACAAAATGTCGGGTTTAACATCACACTTCCTTTTTGCTTTAGCCTGACGCCACAATACCCAAAACCACGCGCTAAAACACAGGGCTAACCCACATCGATGGCGTTCTCCTACTGTGCAGACAACGTCGACTGCAGCCACTGACGCACGCGCACATTGTCGTTCTGTTTAGCCCAAACGAGGTATACCGGCTGACTCAGCGGTGGCGCCGAAGTGATCCGCTGCAACCGTTGCTGCTGCAGGATACGACTAATGTACGAATAGGGAAGATAGGCCCAGCCCCCAGCATGCAGCACGTAGTTTAGGGCGATGCGAAAGCTTCCCGCCATCAGTGCGGGGATCGGCCGCTCGACCTCAACGCCACTGAAGTGTGTTTCCAAGGCCGGCCAGCCAATATGCGCATAGCGTGTTTGGGTCCCGTCGACGGACACAGGCCAGAGATCGAGGCAAGCCATGGCTTCGCTGTTCAGTCCTTCGGTTTTTGGCGGCTCCAGCATGACACCAAGATCGAGCCGCTGCTCCAGCAGATAACGACGCATCTCTCGCTCGCTCGCAACCTCAGCTCGCAGGGTTAACTCCGGCAGCGCCGCACAGAGCCTAGGTACTACGTCACCCAGTACCGCATCCCACAGATCCCCGCTGGCACCGAGTGAGGCATGACGATCAGACAGGGAGTGGGCGCCAAGCTCCTGTCGAGCACGCGCCAAGGCGGCCAAGATCGCCTCGGCATGAGGAACCAGTCGCTCCCCGGCCGGCGTTAAGCTCAGTTGACTTCGCTGACGCACAAACAGCGGGTGACCCATACCTTGCTCAAGCTGACGAATACGAAAACTAACAGCGGACTGGGTCAGGTATAGACGCTCGGCAGCCCGGCTAAACCGGCCGCAGCGGTGAACTTCCAGAAAGGTTTTGAGTAATTCGGTATCCATCTTGGCTCCATCCACCATGAAAATCCGATCGCAGAGTCGCCTGCCGTCCTCCCAGTAAACAACCCACCACCGAGCGTTGTCCACCCCGACATACAACCTCATGTGAAAACGAATGATTTTTTGCTTAAACAACAAATATTTTGCGTTTACTGTCATCGCTCTCTCATATAATTTTGCCAGTGTACACACTGTATCAAGAGGTCAGGGAGACGTATTATGAGTGCAATGGAAAGCTTCCAAAGTCAGCAACTATTTTTCGATGACGGTGCCTTTCCCCGCGGCTTTCGTCGCAGCGGAACGTTCACCATCCATGAAGCCGCTCTGCTCGAACAGTACGGCGTGGCCATGCAACAACTCAGCTTGGGTCTGCGCACGCCCAGCACCCCAGATGAGCAACGGTTCGTTCTGATCTGTCAGGGTCATAAGGAGGCGAGCACCAAGCTGGAAAAGGTCTGGCTGAAGTACCTGAAAAACAGCCGCGGAAAACGCCTGTTCTCCATTGGCAGTTCCGCCTCTCTCGCCGACAACGCGCCGGCCCGCTCATTGGCCATCTTGGACGATTGAAACAACGACGCCAGCCTCGAGGGCTGGCGCGCTGATCGGGCCGACGTTACGCTTCGACGCGGGTATCCAGCTCACCTTCAGAGCGTGCGATCACGCTGGTAGCGACCAGATCACCGGAGACATTCACCACGGTACGGGCCATATCCAAGATCCGATCGATCCCGGCCACCAGCGCCACGCCTTCCAGCGGCAAGCCAACGGTGGTCAGAACCAAGGTCAGCATAACCAGTCCGGCCCCCGGCACGCCCGCCGTGCCGATCGACGCCAGGGTCGCCGTCGCAATGATGGTCAGATACTGGCTCATGGTCAGATCCACGCCGAACGCTTGCGCCACAAACAGGGCGCAGACCCCCTGGTACAGCGCAGTGCCATCCATATTAATGGTGGTCCCCAGTGGCAACACGAAGCTGGAGATCCGCTTATTGACGCCAACGCGCTCTGCACACTTCATCGACGCAGGCAGGCTCCCCGCCGAGCTGGAGGTTGTGTACGCCACCGCCATGGCATCGGAGATCTTCTTAAAGAACTGCAGCGGGTTCAGACGCGCGCCCAGTGCCAATACCAAGCCGTAGAAACCAAAGATATGCAGCATGCAGCCCAGATAGACGGCGACGATCACCTTCAACAGCGGCTGCAATACTTCCCAACCGTACAGCCCCGCCACCCAAGCCATCAAGGCGAACACGCCATAGGGGGCTAACCGCATAACCAGATCGGTCAGCTTAAACATCGCCTCTGCCAACGACTCAAACACCGCGATGGCGGGACGGCCACGTTCACCGATCATCACCAGTGAGATCCCAAGAGCCACCGCAAACACGATCACCTGAAGGATCTGGCCCTGCGCCAACGCTGCCACGGGATTTTCCGGCACGATCGCCACCAAGGTATCCACAAAAGAGGGCGCCTGTTGCACCGGACTGCTGGCCATCTCTGGCAGCGGCAAGGATAAGCCCGCCCCAGGGGCGAACCAATGACCGAACGCCAAACCTATGGTGATCGCCACCGAGGTGGTTCCCAAGTAGAAGCCCAATGACTTTATGCCGATCCGGCCCATCTTCTGGGTATCCTGCATAGAGGTGATCCCGACGATCAGAGAGCAGAACACTAAGGGCACGATCAACATCTTGATGGTATTAACAAACAGCGTCCCTAGGGGTTTGAGGTAGGCGGCGTGTTCGCCCAGCGCGATGCCGGTCAACATCCCCAGCGCCATCCCCAATAGGATCTTGCCCCACAAAGGCACGGTGCCCCACCGTTTAAGCAGTGAAACAGAGTTCGAAACGGTCGGTCCAGCAGTCATTAGTCAAAGTCTCAGTATCAATCGGAATTATGCGGTCGCGATTCTAGCTGAATTCCATTCTCACCCCAGCGGTGCGCAAGCGCCACGTGAGCGAGATCGCAGGCATAAGATCATAACCAAATCTTACTGCGGCAAGTCGACTGGCGAGTGGCCGAACAAAATGGCAGAATGATGACGAAAAAAGGAGATAAAACACTGACTAATCAAGGAATGATGCAGCCAGAAGCGCTAGAGACAACACCGACACTCTCGCTTCAGCAGCAGCTCCTACTGCTGGCCGAGCAAAACCCACAGCTGCAGCAATGTGCTCAAGCCCTGCAAAGCTGGCTTGAGGCGCACCTGCCCGGCTGCCATATGACCCTGGCTGCTGCTCGGGACGATCGCCTCGTCCCCCTATGGAGCTCGGCGCCCAACCGCGCACCGGCGGACACCGAGCTCTTGCACTGCTTGCAGCGCCATGATCACGCCGTCCTGCTTGGCCAGTTCGAGATCAGCGCCCTGCTGAGTCCAGTTCACCGTGCCCCCCAATACCCGCTCCCCAAGAGTTGGATGGGGATCTTACTCAAGCAGCATGGTCGATTACTCGGCGCCCTCGGCCTGCAGAGTCGCCACGATGAACACTTTGACATCGAGCAGTTGCACTGGCTTGAGCGCCTAACGGGCTCACTGGCGCAAGGGCTGGAGCCCATTCTCTGCCCAGCGCCCGCGCGCCGCTGCACCCAACAGCAAGATCTTCAGGTACTGTGCGCGATCACCCGGCTCAGCCAATCCTCCGCGCCGCTGGATCAACTCTATCCCGAGTTTCATCGGCTGATATCAAAGCTGATCCGCAACGATCACGGCCATCTTGCCCTGCTGAACTCGCCCGAACCGCTTAGCTTTCCCTATCGCTCCTCGCGTCCCGAGCCGGGCTCAACGCCCGATCCATTCGATCCGGCGCTCACCGAGTCTTTGCTGCAGCAAGGCAAACCCATGCTCCTACGCGCCGAGCAATTACGGCAACTCAACGCGCACTGCCAGCGCCCCGAGCGCGCTCCCCCGTGCCTGTGCTGGCTTGGGGCGCCGCTGTACCACGGCGACGAGTTACTCGGCGCCGTGGTGCTGCAAGACCATCAAGATCCCAATGGCTATGATGAGACACAACTGACGATCCTGGATAATCTCGCTCAGCTGTTAGCCAACTTAATCGGCACGCGTCGAACCCAGCAGCGGCTGGCGCAAGATCAGCAAGCGCTGGAGACCACAGTGCAAGAGCGCACCGCAGAGCTCGAGCGGGAGATCCAGGAGCGCCGCCGCATCGAGTTGCAGCTGCGCCACGATACCCTGCACGATGATCTGACCGGCCTGCCCAATCGCGCGATGATCATGCAACGCTTGCATCAGGTGCTGGCGCTCAAGCAGCGGCAAAGTGACTTTAATTACGCCCTGCTGTATCTGGATCTCAATCGCTTCAAGGTGATCAACGACTCACTGGGCCACCTCACCGGAGATCAGCTGTTGCGCCAGGTGGCCGAACGCCTCAATGCCTGCCTGCGAGGCTCAGATACGGTGGCGCGCTTAGGCGGCGATGAATTCGCCATCCTGCTGGAACACCTCAGTTGCCCAACGGATGCGCTGCACACCGCGCAGCGGATCCACGCAGCCCTGCTCAAGCCCTATTACATCGACGGCGAAGCGATCTACAGCGGTGCAGCGATCGGCGTCACCCTGGGCGCACCGGAATACAACGAGCCCACCGGCCTGTTGCGAGATGCCGATGTCGCCATGTACCGAGCCAAAGAAACCAGCCAAGGGGCACCACTGCTGTTCGACAGCAGCATGCGCGACGCCGCCTTGCATCGGATGAAGCTCGAGAACGAACTGCAGCGCGCCCTAGAGCAGCAGCAGTTTGAGGTCCACTACCAGCCCGTGTGGCGACTCAAAACCGAGCAATTGGTCGGTTTTGAGGCCCTGGTGCGCTGGCGCCACCCCGAGCGCGGGCTGCTCTACCCGGCAGAGTTTATCGAGCTGATGCAGGAAACCCATCAGCTGCACAGCTTAGATCGCTGGGTGTTAGGCCACGCCTGCCAGCAATTTAACCACTGGCAGAAGAAGTACCCACGGCTGCAACGCACCGGGCTGAGCGTGAACCTCAGCGCTGACTGGTTCGACCGCAGTGATGCACTCGATATCATCATGCAAGCGCTCAAAGCGGCACAACTGCCGCCACAGTCCCTCTTGCTGGAGATCACCGAGCGCTCATTACTGCATAACCTGGATCAAGCCACTGAGATCCTCAACCAGCTTCGCCGCACGGGGATCCGTCTGATGATGGATGACTTTGGTACCGGTTACTCCTCGCTCAGCCACCTGCACCGCTTGCCCCTGGATGTGGTGAAGATCGATCGCAGCTTCATCAGCCGGATGGAGTCCGATCCCCGTGCCGAAGCCGTGATCGAAGCGATCTTCAGCCTCGGCCGCTCACTCGGGCTTAAGGTCAATGCCGAAGGGATCGACAGCCCAAAGCAGATAGAAAAGCTCCGTACAATGGGCTGCCATTACGGTCAGGGTTTCCTACTGGGGCACCCCCTTCCCGCCGAACAAGTCAGTGACTTCCTGGCCGGAAAACAGCCCCACATCTCCCCAAAGTCGTCATAACATAACCCCAACAACTCTTGTTGGGGAGCCCCATGAAAACCGCGCTTCTGTCCGGCTACGCCCTCATCCTAACGGGCGCCTTACTGCAATGCTCAGGCTCAGAGGCTCTGCCCACGGTGCGCTCACAATTGGTGCCCAGCCCGATCCCCAGTGCCCCGCTGGCACGCGTCCACCGCGCCGACGCCAACGCCGCTGCCACAGCCTGGATCGCCCCAACGGACGCCCAATTTGGATCCATGGCCCGGCAATACCATCAACATCAAGGGCCGGTTCAGTGGCGCGATCAGATCTACCTAGCCGACGATAACGGCATTGAGCTGTTGGGCTTTACCCTGCTCGGCCCCGCTCCGGAAGCCGACCCCTCAGGCGAAGTGCAGATCCGGCAACGCTGGCAGCAGTTTCACGCAACGCAACAATGGGGAGACTGGTCTAGCCATAACTGGCCGGACACGGCATGGTTTGGCCCGCTCGGCTCCGAGTTGGATCCTCAGTGGATCTGCCGTCAACGCCGCTGCCTGGCCGAGTTGGACTTTGCCCACAATGAAGCACGCCAGCGCCTGCTAACCCAGCGCCGGCTGCCCGCCCATATGCGCCTGCAGATCATCGACTCATTCAATCACAGCCTGTTGATCCTGACCCGCTACTAGCCCGGCGTCGCCAACCCCAACAACCCATGATCCCAACGGCCAAATACACGAAGGCCTGACTCAAGAGCCAGGCCTTCGTTCACCATCCGGCGATCATCAAGCGCAAAGCGCGCCGGGGATCAGCCCATCTTATGCATGGCACGCTCAGCGGTGCCCCACTCAACGTGGTACATCTCACCCGCAGGTGCATCCGTACGCTCGAAGGTGTGCGCACCAAAGTAGTCGCGCTGACCCTGCAGCAAGTTCGCTGGCAAGGTTTCCAGACGGTAGGAGTCGTAGTACGCCAGCGCAGAGCTGAACGCGCCACACGGAATGCCCAGCACGGTGGCGTTGGCGATGGCTTTGCGCCAGTTCATCTGGTGCGTCGCGATCTCGTCAACGAAGAACGGATCCAGCAGCAGGTTGGCCAGATCTTCATTGCGTACATACGCGTCGGTGATCTTCTGCAGGAACACCGCGCGGATGATGCAGCCGGCACGCCAGATCTTGGCGATGGCGGCGAAGTCCAGGGTCCAACCATTGGCGCGGGCAGCGCTGGCCATCAGCTGGAAGCCCTGGGCGTAAGCACAGATCTTGGAGCAGTACAGCGCGTCATGCAGCTGCGCAATGGTAGCCGCCTTTTCCGCTTCACTTGGCTTCTCGCCTTGCGGTCCTAGCAAAATGCATGCCGCGTGAACACGCTCGCTCTTCAGCGCCGACATGGCACGGGCGTAAACCGCCGCGGTGATGGTCGGTGCCGGGCTGGCCAGCTCCAACGAGCTCATCGCCGTCCACATGCCGGTACCTTTCTGGCCGGCACGATCCAGGATCACATCCACCAGCGGCGCATCGGTGGCGCTGTCCATCTCCTCCAGCACTTCCGCGCTGATCTCGATCAGGTAGCTGTCCAGCACGCCCTGGTTCCACTCACGGAAGACCGCGGCGATCTCTTTGGGGCTCATCTGCAGCGCATCACGCATCACGTGGTAGGCTTCGCAGATCAGCTGCATATCGGCGTATTCAATGCCGTTATGCACCATCTTCACGTAGTGACCGGCACCGTTCGGGCCTATGTACTCGGCACACGGCTCGCCTTCGGTGACCGGGTTCCCCGGCTCAGCGCGCTCGATCGGCTTGCCGGTTTTTGGATCCACCTTGGCGGCGATGGCCTGCCACATCGGCTTAATGCGCTCCCAAGCACGGCGATCACCCGACGGCATCAGGGAAGGACCGAAACGGGCGCCCTGCTCGCCACCAGAGACGGCGGTCGAGAAGAACATGAACAGACCGTCGTACATCTTTTCACGACGTACGGTGTCGCTCCACAGGCTGTTACCGGTATCCACCACGGTATCGTCCGGGCCGATCCCCGCTTCAATCAACTTGCGGCATACGCTGTCCACCGGGGCCCCTGCGGGTACAGAAAGCACGATGGTGCGGGGGGCTTTGACCTTGGCCAACAGATCGACAAAGGACTCACAACCTTGCACACGGGTGGCGTCGGTCTTGTTTTCCAACCGATCTTGCGCCAATACGCCCTCGACTTTCCCTTGGTCCAGATCGAACGCGGCCACTTGATAGCCGTTGTCCGCCAGGTTCAGGGTCAGGCTCTTGCCCATCACACCCAAACCTACAAAACCAATATCGCAAAGCGCCATGTGCGTTTTCCCCTGAAAGAAAGTTACTACAACTAAAATCGGGGCGGATTATACATACTGGCCGGACTGCGCGTAAGTGTGAAAGGCCGTTAATTTTGGTTTCTGGAGGTTAAGTGCGAGATCTTTGAACACACACCACAAAAGCCCCCTCACGCCGCGACAACGCACGCACTATCACGCCGACGCGCAACCCTGATCACAATAAGGGAGTGCTCCAGCAAGGATCTCACGCTCCACCGACGCATTGGCTCACGCCAATTCACACCCCATCACAGCATTTGCGTGTGATAACGCGGTTTTTCTCACACCAACAGGCTTTGCTCTCACTTTAACCGCGGTGCTACCGGAGACAAAAATGCATCAGCATGCTCGGTATATCGCCCTATCATCGCCACACAGCGCGCGCTCAGCTTTTCACATTGCGCCACAACGTCGGATCGATGGTGTAACTTAATCACCATTATGTTTGTGACAAGACAGCTCACCGCCAATCAAACGAGGCAACCCGCGCATGACGTCTCAGGTTATCACCACGCTGCCGCCATATTGCCACCGCCACGTGCCGCAGCAGAAAGCCACTCGGGAACGAACGGACAAGGCAGCGTAAGCATTTGATGAAAGGGGAAATAAGCCAACCAAGAAGGGAAAAAACCATGTCGTCGACAAACATGGACAGCCGCGCCAATGGCTTTGCGCGCACAACGACGGGGTTCGACGTATGGAAGAGGGGGGGTGGGCCATTACTCGTGCTTGTCAGGCTTTTGGGGGCGCTTTATTGATGGCAAATTGGGTGGGAAACCTCTCTTTGCCGAGCGCTTTTTGGGGTGAGTAATGGCCCGGACGTCAGTGTACGCGAACGCCGACAGGGATCACCCATTACGCCACAGACTTACTCTACTCCCCACAAAAACCACCCTAGTCTTGCACCGGCTCACACTCCAACAGATCTCCCACCCGGATGTTAGCGCCAACACCGCCAGTCAAGATGGCGTTGCCGCCAAAGTAGGCGCCGCGCTTCTCCAGCGGGTTCAACGTCATCAGGCTGCGCAGCGGCTGTTTTGCGTTGGGCCGCTCGCCGGTGATCTGATCCAACGTGGTGATCGGACAGCGTTCACAGGGTTTGCGAATAGCCAGTTGATAATCGCTGTGACGCAAGTTGTGCTCAAACAGTTCATCGAACGGCGCCGTAAACGCATCCACCACGATATTGGCCCGAAACCGTTCCATCCCCACCGGCGTATCACCGGCCTGAACAAGCGCCGCATTGAGACTATCCAGACTTTGCTGCGAAGCGATCAGGAACGGAAAGCCGTCGGCAAACTCGGTATGGGACTCCTCATCGGCATGCAGATACTTGGCCTTAATATGGCGCGGCTGGGCGCGGTTGAAACGCACTAGACGTAACGGTGCACCACGAAACTCGCCCAATATCTGGGTAAACCAAGCCGAAGCGACCGCCCCCTCATCCCGTGCCTGACATTCGCTATCCCACACCCGAACGGGGGTGAGATCCGCCTGGGCCTGCTCCAGCGGCAGCGTCAAACACGCCTCACCACAGCGCAACGTTAAACACTCATCATCCAGCGCCGTCGCAATGGTGGCCATCTTCGGCAACTGACGCTGGGTAACGAAGCGGCCATTGCCATCCACCAGCATCCAGTGTCGATCCCAGGGCAAGCCCGTGACGCTCAGGCTCGAATGCGTCAGATGGATCCCCTGCAGGGATTTGACCGGGTAGATATAGAGATCGGTAATGCGCACGATGCGGGCTCCTGTTCTTGTTGGATTTCCCCCGCATCATAGCGCTAAGCGGAGGAGGAATAGAGGGCTTTCAGCGTTCTCAGCGCCGATCTTCAAGTCTGCGCCAAGATCAGCTGTGCACATTTATCGCCAATCATCATGCATGGCAGGTTGGTGTTGCCCCGCACTATCGTCGGCATGATTGATGCGTCGGCTACCCGCAAGCCATCAATGCCATGCACTTTCAGTTGATTGTCCACGACCGCCATCTCATCCTGGCCCATTTTGCAGGTGCCCACCGGGTGGTAATCCGTGCCCACGTATGCACGAATAAAAGCGTGGATCGCGTCATCATTGTGGCAATCACTGCCGCCTTTGGTCTCGGGCCCGATGATCCCGCCCCACGCCTTGGCCTGCATCAGCCGCTCTACCGTTCGAAATGCGGTTAACAGCACTGGGAGATCCCGAGGATCGGACAGGAATCGAAAATCAATCTTCGGTTGCTGCTGCGGATCCGCGCTGTGTAACTCAACCACACCACGACTAAGAGGAGTCAAATTACAAGCTCGCACCGAAACGCCGTGTTGATCGGGCGGCGTGTCAGTCAGGTTGTACATCAATGTCGGCATCAGATGCAGCTGAATGTCTGGCGCCGGCAAACCGGCCATCGAGTGACAAAAGGCCCCGACCTCAACCATGTTATGACTGGCCGGGCCGCGTTTTCGGATGAAGTAATCGGCGGCAACCTTAAGCTTCGCCCAGGCACTATTGGCGATGCCATTCATGGAATAGGGCTCAGAGCAGGGGTAATTCATCAGCAAACTTAAGTGATCCTGCAGGTTTTCCCCCACTCCCGGCAGATGGTGTTGCAGCGCGATCCCCAACGGCTCAAGCTTGGCCCGGTTGCCTATCCCCGACAGCATCAACAATTGCGGCGTGTTAAACGCCCCGGCACATAGGATGACCTCTTTATTCGCCCTAAAGTGCAGCGCCCTTCCCTTGCGCGTTGCCTGAATGCCGACCGCTTTGCCACCTTCGAGCAGCACCTTTTCCACCAAGACGCCGGTTTCGATGCGCACATTCGACCGGCCCCTGAGCGGCGCAATAAACGCCTTCGACGTGCCCTGGCGCTGCCCCCGATGCACATTCGCGTGATAACGCCCGCTCCCCTCCTGGCAGCGCCCATTAAAATCGTCGTTCGCAGGGAGCCCCAACTCCCGCCCCGCTTGAACGAATCGCTCCAGCAGCGGGTTATCGAATGTGGTGGGGTTGATCCGGCACTCGCCGCGGTCCCCATGAAATTCACTGGGTTGCCCGTTACACCAGGTTTCTATCGACTTGAAGTGCGGCAACAGCTCCCGATAGCCCCAGCCCTGGTTGCCCAAGGCGGCCCAGTGGTCATAACACGCCGCATTGCCCCGAATGGCCACCATGCCATTGATGTTGCTCGAGCCACCGAGCATCTTTCCGCGCGGCTGCGCCAGCCGGCGATGATCCAGATGACGCTGCGGCTCCGAGTCCATGGCCCAATTGAGTCGCTTATTCTTGACGACCTCTGCGGTGCCTCCAGGCATATGGATCATCGGGTTGACGTCCTTAGGCCCCGCTTCCAGCAGCAAGATCCGATGCTGTTGCGAGCTTGCCAAACGATTGGCCAGCACCCCTCCCGCCGAACCTGAGCCGACCACAATGTAATCGTAGTGTCCGAGCATTTCCGATGACGCGTCCATAGCAAGCTCCCTGCAATCTTCTTGATATATGCAAACACTCAGGAATGTAACCCACTATTAATAACAAGCTTTTCACTCCGCTGACAATGAGACTCCCCACCAGAAGACAGACCTGGCGTCCACAGCCATAGTCTCATCAGCGACTCGGCGCCCACCAACCTGTCACGCGACGCTAGAGCTTTGCTAACAGGCGGGTATACTTGCGAGCAATTCATTTCGCCAACCGATGGCGAGATCCGTTCATCACAAGGTGATCCCTATGCGCGCATTTGTACTTCGAGCCCGCGCCGCTCCAACCGATAGTCAAAAGTTGCTGGCCGGTGTCGGCAACGACGCTCACACCGAGATCCTGGCCCATACCCTGATGAATGGGATCTTCGTGGCCCAGTCGCACCGCGAAGACGTCATCGTCCATCTGGTGCTGGAGAGCACCCAGGATTACTCCCGCACCATCACCTTCACCTCCAATGAGCTGCGCAACATCGGTGGCTTTCACGAGCAAGCGCTGATCAGCAAGGTGGTGACCGCGCTGGATGCCTCCAAAGGCATGGGCAAAGAGCAGCTGCGTCAGGTGGAGTCCGGCATTACCGTGCGCACCATCAGCTTTGAAAAGCTGGTGGCGGAGCTGGCCGCCGACTATCAGATCTTCATGATGGACAAGAAAGGCGACAGCGTTCGCGAGCAGGAATTTGCCGGCGACTGCTGCTTCCTGCTGACCGATCACATCCCGATGCCGAAAAAGAGCTACAACAGCTTAAAGCGCCTGGGTGTGGAGAAGATGAGTCTGGGGCCCAAGATGCTGTTCGCCTCCCAATGCATCGTGCTGATCCACAACGAGCTGGATCTGCGTCAGGGCTAAGCCAGCCGCCAAACGTCCAAAAGGGGCCAACATCGAACGATGTTGGCCCCTTTTGCGCGCTCGCCGACCTCAGCTGAATCTCCTCAGCTGAATCTCCTCAGCTGCGACAGCGGCAGACAGCGCAACAACCCTTGCACCAAGGCCCAGGGCCAGGCCGGTACATAGACATTGGCCCCCTCCTTTTCAATGGCCCGAACCATGGCCCGGCAGCCGGTTTCGGTATCGACAATGAACGGCATCTTCTCAACCTGGCCGTTGATCTCAGAGCGGATAAAGCCCGGATGCACGGTGGTCACCGTGATGGGCGTGCCCAGCAGATCCACCCGCATGCCTTCACTCAAAGAGGTCAACGCCGCCTTGGTGGCCGCGTAGACGGTCAAGGCCCGGCGAAAACCGCGCACCGCACTGACCGAGGAGATGGTCACCAGGTGGCCGGCATTCTGCGCACGGAAGATCGCCAGCGCCGCCTCGCACTGCGCCAAGGCGGAGACGAAATTGGTGATGGCCGTCTGCTTATTGGCCTCGAAATGACCGGTGCCCACCGAGGCGCCTTTGCCCATACCGGCATTGACGATCACCCGATCGATGGTGCCGCCAAAGTCCTGCCGAAACCCATTGAATACCGCGAACACCTGCTCATGGTCATTCACATCCAGTGCCCGTACATACACCCGTATGGCCGGGTAGGCCAGCTCCAGCTCCGACTTAAGCGCATCCAGTCGGTCCGTCCGGCGCGCGCACAGCGCCAGATCCCGCCCCATCGCCGCAAACTGCCTGGCCATCTCCCGTCCCAGCCCGGAACTGGCGCCGGTGATCACGATCCCCTGCCTCACCTTACCCATACACACTCCCTGTCTCTGCTCTCGCCGGCCGCAAAACGGCCAGATCTCCCTTAACTTGCCCCAGGCCCGACTAGAGCACAATCCCACGCCGCCGCAATAACGCCTGGGTGTCCGGCGCCTTGCCGCGGAAATTGCGATACAAGGTCATCAACTCGTCGGTGTTGCCCTGACTCAGGATCGCCCGGCGAAACGCCTCCCCCTGCGATCGGCTCAAGCCGCCTTGCGCCTGCACATGGGCAAAGGCATCCGCGGCGAGGATCTCACTCCACAGATAGGCGTAATACGTGGCGGAATAACCCCGTGCAAACACGTGACCAAAGTAGGTCGAGCCATAGCGAGGCGGCACGAACGGCAGAGCAACACCATGGCGAGACAACACCTCAGCCTCAAAGCCCGCCACATCGGTAACACCATGGTCTGCCGTCAAGCTATGCCACTCCAGATCCAGCAGCGCCGCGGCCAGATACTCCAAGGTATCAAACCCCTGATTGAACCGCTCTGCGGCCACCGCCCGCTGCAGCAGGGCCGACGGGATCGGCGTCCCGGTTTGATGGTGGCGAGCATAGCGGCCGATCACCTCGGGATGAAATCGCCAGTCCTCCTGAAATTTAGAGGGGAATTCAGCAAAGTCCCGTGACACCGCCGTCCCAGACAGGCTGCGATAGCGGACATCCGACAGCAAGCCGTGCAGCGCATGCCCCATCTCATGGAACAGCGTCTTCACCTCGCGCAGAGTGAGCAACTGCGGCTCGCCATCGGCGGCGCGCTGCAGGTTGGCGACATTCAGCACCACCGGCCGACTGCCCTGCTGGTGCGACTGATGCACCAGATTGGCCATCCAGGCGCCACCGCGCTTGCCCGGCCGGGCAAAGTAGTCACCGTAAAACAGCCCCAAAGGGCGCTCATCATGATCAATCACCTCGTACACCCGCACATCCGGGTGGTACACCGGCAGATCCGTGCGCCGCTCGAACCGCACCCCGAACAGCTGTGTCATGGTGAAGAACACTCCTTGCTCCAGCACTCGGTCAAACTCCAGATACTGGCTTAGCTCATCGCTGTCGTACTGATAACGCTCGCGCCGCAACCGCTCGGCGTAATAAAACCAATCCCAGGGCTGCAGTTCATGGTCGCCGCCGTCCAGTGCGATCTGCTGCCGCAGCTGTTGCGCTTCCCGCTCAGTATTGGCCCGTACCTGTGGCACCATAGAGCTCAGCAGCGCCGCCGCCGCGGTCGGGGTTTGCGCCATCTGCTTATCGAGTCGATATTCGGCCCAGCTTTGATAGCCCAACAGGGCGGCCTTTTCCGAGCGCAGCGCCATCAATGACAAGATCACCTGACGATTATCAAACGGCGCCTCGCTGCCCCGCTGGGCCGACGCGCGCCACAATTGCGCTCGCAAGGCTCGGTTGTCTAACTGACTGAGCAGCGGCTGCCGGGTCGTGCTGCTGAGCCGGAGCAGATACCGCCCAGGCTGACCGGCCTCTTGCGCCGCCCGCGCAGCGGCGCGGATCTGCCGCTCGCTCGCCCCCGCCAGGCACGCCACATCATCTACCCAGACCGCCGCCGCTTCGGTGGCCGCCAGCAGATGTTCGCCAAATTGATTGGTTAACTGGGCGATCTCGCCATTAAGCTCACGCACGCGCGCTTGTTCAGCCTCATTGAGCCGGGCGCCGGTGCGGACAAAACGCTGATGGGTCTGCTCCAACAAACGCCGATCCTCCCTCTGCCAACCCTGACTGGGTACCATTAAGCTATCGAGCCGGGCAAACAAGGCACGATCTTGATAGATCGCATCATTATGCTCGGAGAACCGCAGCGCATACTCCGCCTTCAGCGCCTGACGCTGAGCTTGACTCTCCACCGCCACCAGGTGATTAAACACCCGCCGGGAGCGGCGCAGCAGCTCACCGCTGAGCTCCAGCGCCAATACCGTATTCTCAAACGAGGCGGGCTCTGGGTTCCCCAGAATAGCGGCGATCTCGGCCCGTTGAGCCGCCATGCCAGCGTCAAAAGCTGGGGCAAAGTGCCGATCATCGATCCGCGAAAAATCCGGGGCCTGATAAGCCAGCGGACTGACGCTGGCGAACGGATTGCTGTCCGATAGGGACGGGAGAGCCGGTACGCTGGGCTCTGGCGTGGCCGACGAATGGCCACATCCCACCAGCAACGACAGCGCCGCAAGCCAAACGAGCTTGTGCATAATTCTCTTCCTTGAAAAGGGGGGTGGATCCGACTATTGGGGCCGGTTTCGATCACAAACGACCATACCCGCATTGTCACCGCACCAACAAGCGAAAAGCGGCCAAATGACGAAAATTAAGACAAACAAAAAAGCCAGCCAAATGGCCGGCTTTTCAATATCTTGCTAAGAAGTTACAGCAGGATCCCACGACGGATTAACAAGGCTTCTGTGGTGGGTTCGTCGCCCTTATAGGCCTTATAGGCTTCCATCAGATCCTGACTGTTGCCCACCGCCAAGATCTTGCGGCGGAACACTTCACCACTCTCCCGGCTCAACCCGCCATTGTCGCGGACAAAGGCAAAGGCGTCCGCCGCCAAGATCTCACTCCACATGTAGGCGTAGTAACCGGACGAATAGCCGGTCGGCGAGGAGAAGATATGGTTAAAGTAGCTGGACTTGTAGCGCGGAGGAATGTGCGACAGTGCCACGCCATTGCGCGCCAGTGCCCCTTGCTCAAACGCCGCGACATCGTCAATGCTTTGCTCCACACCGATGCTGTGCCACTCCATGTCGAGCAGCGCGGCCGACAAGTACTCCAGGGTATTAAACCCCTGGTTGAACTTAGCCGCGGCCAACACCTTGGCCAGCAGATCGTCCGGGATCGGCTCACCGGTTTCATGGTGCTTGGCGTAGTTACCGATCACCTCTGGGTGGAATGCCCAGTCTTCCTGGAAGGTGGAAGGAAACTCGACAAAATCACGGGACACCGACGTGCCGGCCAGGCTCGGGAAGTTGACGTCGGAGAACAGGCCATGCAGGCCGTGGCCCATCTCATGGAAGATGGTGGTGGCCTCATCAAAGGACACCAACTGCGGCTGGCCTTCGGCGGCTTTAGGGATGTTCATCACATTGACGATCACCGGCTTATCCGCCAACAGGTGGCTCTGGCTGACAAAGGTGCTCATCCAGGCGCCACCACGCTTGCCCTCGCGGGCAAAATAGTCGGCGTAGAACAAGCCTAGGCTGGCGTTTTGTTCATCGAAGATCTCATAGGCGGTCACGTCATCGTGATACACCGGCAGATCCGGCCGCGGCTTGAAGCTGATCCCAAACAGGCGGTTCATGGTGTAGAACACCCCATCTTCCAGCACCCGATTAAACTCCAGATATTGGCTGACTTGGGCCTGATCCAGATTGTACTTCTGCTGACGTACCTTCTCGGCGTAATAGAACCAGTCCCAAGGGGCCAGCTCATGATCGACCCCTTCCGCCGCCATCATCGCCTTAATCGCTTCGGCCTCTTTATCAGCATTGGCCACCACCTTAGGCGCCATGGTGCCCAACAGATCCCGAACCGCTTCCGGGGTCTTGGCCATGGTGGTTTGCAGGATATAGCTGGCCCAGTTGTCAAAGCCAAACAGAGCCGCCTTCTGGGCCCGCAGACTGGCGATGGATTGGATCACCGGCGTATTATCAAACTCACCACGGGTCGCCCGAGTGGCCGACGCGGTCCAGATCTGCTCGCGCAGCGCCCGATCCTGCAGATCGGTCAGGATCGGCTGGCGTGTGGTGTTGGTCAGGCTCAGCAAGTACTGACCCTCCTGACCCGCCTTACTCGCGGCCGCCGCGGCCGCTTTGATCTGTCCTTGACTCAGACCTGCCAGCCGTGACACATCCTTCACCAGCACACCATCCTGGCTGCTGGCTTTGAGCACGTTCTGACTGAACAGGTTGGTTTGTTCGGATAACTGCTTGTTGATCGCCCGCACCTGTAACTTCTGCTCCGGCGTTAGCTGGGCCCCCGCCATCACAAAGCGCTTATGGGTCACCTCCAGCAGACGCATCGCCTCGGCATTCAAGCCCAACTCGGCCCGGCGGGCGTGCAGGCTATCGATACGGGCAAACAGCGCGGCATTGAGGTAGATGTTGTCGGAGTGCTCGGCCATCTTGGGACCCATTTCGGTCGCCAGTGCCTGACGCGCATCATTGTTGGTCGACCCCAACAGGTTGTAGAACACACTGGTAACCCGCCCCAACAGGGCGCCGCTTTGTTCCATCGTGATGATGGTGTTGTCGAAAGTCGCCGGCTCCGGGTTGTTGGCAATCGCCTGCATCTCCGCCAACTGCTGTGCCATCCCCGCCACAAAGGCCGGCTTGAAATCGGCATCGCTGATCTGACTGAAATCCGGTGTTTTGTAATCTAGCGTGCTGACAGCGTAAAAGGGATTGCTGGCTGGCAGGCTGATGGCGCTGTCAGCAACGGACGATAAGCCAGGGGCGGGGGCGTTGGTACTGCAAGCCGCAAGGGCCAGCACCAAGCCGGTGGCGATCAGGGTTGGGCGGACTCCCGACAAGTGAAACATTCGACGCTCCTTGTAAACACCGGCTCATCCTTGTCGAGCCGGTTCATCATTGTATTAAAAGAAAAAATTCCAAAACAGATTACACCGATGAGCAGATCCGCTGCTCACCGATTGGTAACAAAGTATGTGTGTTCAATGAAAAGTAGACTGAACACACATGGACAGGATCGCCGAGCGCCTGATCCGGCCGCGCCCAGGCGACACTGCTCAGCGCTGCAAACGGCGTAAGTAGCGGTCCAGCGCATTAGCAAAGGTTTGCCGCTCCTGCTGTGACAGCGGTGGTGGCCCGCCCGTCTGGACGCCGGAGCTGCGCAGCGTATCCATAAAGTCCCGCATATTGAGGCGGGCACGAACATTGTCTCTGGTGTAGAGCTCACCGCGCGGGTTGAGTGCCAGCGCCCCCTTCTCGATCACCTCGGCGGCTAGGGGAATGTCGGCGGTGACCACCAGATCGCCCGGGGCACAGCGGCGAACGATCTCATTGTCAGCCACATCAAAACCGGCACTGACCTGCACCGCGCGAATGACGGCGGAAGGCGGCGTCGGTATGTATTGATTGGCGATCAGGATCAGTGGGATCTGGGCACGCTCGGCGGCGCGAAACAAGACCTCTTTGATCACCTTCGGGCAAGCGTCGGCATCAACATAGATAGTGGGGCAGCTCATGGTGGGTGCTCTACTGTAAAAAGACGCAGTGTATCACCCCCAGCCGCCCTCCAGCGCCCTCGGTGGTTCGGCTATCCGCCCCTGAGCATTGAAAAACTGATGACGCACCACGTATTCACCGTAATAGTCATCCGTCATCAAGGCGCGCACCCCATCTATGTCGATGACAGACAAGCTGCAATAGCTCTTTTGCACCAACCCTTTGCTCACCAGATCCCGCATTAAGCCATTAAAATATTGCCGGGTGGTTCCGGTGATCCGACACAACATGTCGTCACTGAATGGGATAGCGTGCAAGCCTCTATTGGCGAACGCATCATGCATCAGCAACAGAGCCAGATAGACAAAGTCCCTTTTACTCAACATCTGCCGCAGCATCGCCAACTCCTCCAGCTGACTCGCGACAAATTGACTGTGCGCCCGAGCATAACGCTGCACGCCCTGACTCTGCGCTTTTAACCGCTTAAGCGCCTCGCTCGGTATCAAGCGAAATCGTACTGGCGTTAAGCACCGGTAGTGCAAGGGCAAATAGTAGAACAGCTCATTGCGCTCCAATTCAAACACCATGCCACTGAGAAAGAGGTATGAGATCCCATCACGGCCATCCATCAGGGTGTACTCGCGCGCCAAGCAGCCCTGTTCGAGTTGGATCAATCCCCGATACGCGTTATGCATGCCAAAGATCTCACCCTCGGCCAGTTCAACCCACTTGCCCGCTCGCTCCACCTCCGTCACGTCGTCCGCATCACAGCCGCAACGGATCAGCTGTTGCTGCCAACTGAGACCGGCCAAACGATTAGAACAAGTTAAGACAGAAGCAGCGATAGAAGACAAAAAGGGAAATACCACATAGCAGCAGAAATATAACCATTAGACTACCGCCGTTGCTGGGTTCACGGTGTAGCAAAATGTAAAACTGTCGACCTGAGCCTTGTTGAGTGTCAACCAGATGACACTTGCCGCCCCTCTCACCCTCTACTCTGTGAAACATCTAACACTCAAGGCTTTTGAAGCCACAGATCAATTCAGCACGATAACATGCCATGACTCAACAACGGATAGAACTGCTCAGCGTCGTGCAAAACCGGATCTCGCCACTCGCGCCCAAACCGGTTACCGGTGATCTACTCCCCTTCACGGCGCTGTCCGCGCCTGACGCGCAGCCGAACGATCTCATCGTTATCTTTCATTGCCGGCACCAGCCACTGCCTCAGCTCAGCGCGCCGTCGCCGCAGGAGATCATCCTGCTCAGCCCAGAGCCACACCCGGAGCTTGGCACCCATATCGCCATCCAGGAGGGCAGCCACTGGGCTTTGATCGATGCGCTACTCTATGTCTGGCTGGTCGAGCTGGACAGCAGCCCGTTCGATCATCACTTCATCCAGCAACATGTTTATGGCTTCGCCGCCGAGCAAGCCCCGGCCAACAACGAGCTGCCCTGGCTCAGCGAAGCCGACAGCTACCGCGGATATCTGCTGGGCTGGCCCGACGCCAAGCCCAAAACCGCTGAGTGGGCCGCCAAACTCACCGGACTGGAAAGCAGCCAGATCCGCGCCCTAGCACTCACCCTGGCCGAGGCCAAAACACTGCGTGTTGTCACGGCCGATCCGGCGCTGCAACAGGCACAGCTACTGCCTCTACTGCGGGGCCACTTCCGCTCCCCTCCTTTGACCGCCCACAGCGCCTAACCCCAGTAAAATTGGCAAAGCACTCAATTTATTACCATCTTTAAGACAGCGTATTGATCAATACAGGGAGTCTTGAGATGGAAGAAAACGTAGAGCAAAGCTTGGTGCTATTGGAGCATATGGCCGAGAAAGGGGTGGAGCTTGCCCTCACCCATGGCCCTAAGCTGGTGTTGGCCTTCATGGTGCTGTTTGCCGGGCTTTGGTTTATCCGTGGTCTGGTCAAGGTCGTCGACAAGTCGATGGATCGCGCTAAGGTCGATGTCACCCTGCAGCGCTTTTTGCTCAGCATCATCAGCGTCGGCTTAAAGCTGATCCTCATTGTGATCTTTGCCTCGATGATCGGGGTCGAAACCGCTTCCCTGGTTGCCATGCTGGGTGCCGCCGGTCTGGCGATCGGCTTGGCGCTGCAGGGCAGCTTGGCCAACTTCGCCGGTGGCGTGCTGATCTTACTGTTCAAGCCCTTTAAGTTTGGCGATGTGATCGAAGCCCAAGGCTTTGTCGGCCGGATCAAAGAGATCCAGATCTTCAACACCATACTGCTAACCATGGACAACCAAAAGGTGGTGATCCCCAACGGCCTGCTCTCCAATGGTTGCGTCAAGAACCTGTTCTGCGAGCCCACCCGCCGCATCGATCTCACCTTTGGCATCGGTTACGACGACGATATCCACCTGGCCAAGGAGGTGCTGGCCAAAGTGCTCAGCGACGATCCGCGCATCATCAGCGAGCCGGCACCGGAGATCTTCGTCAGCGCCCACGCCGACAGCTCAATCAATCTGCTGGTGCGCCCCTGGGTCAAGTCCGAGGACTTCTGGGAGGTGCATTTTGCCGTCATCGAACAGGTCAAGCTGGCGTTTGATCGCAACAACATCACCATCCCCTACCCGCAGCGGGATGTGCATCATCACGGCCTGTCCGATCACCTGCAGGGGACCGACAGCATCTGAGCCCCAAAGAATGCCTAGACACGCCAAAGCCCGCCGATTGGCGGGCTTTGGCTAAGAGAAAATACGAATTTTAGCTTCGCCGTCGCTGCTGTTGTCCTACCACATTAGCCCTCTCCCACTGACGACCTTGTGCACTTATCCGCTGCAGGACGGGTTGATAAACCCATTCTCCCGCATCGTGATTCAGCACTCAGAACTCTCCACCCTTAGAAATCGTTAGAATGGCCTTCAGTGAGATCGAATAGCTTACGGTGATCCCGGCATGAAGTGTCCTTTGCACGCGACGACTGAGCTCACGGACAAGCTCGACGCTCGAAGTCCAAGATAATGCGGGTTATCGCCTTAACCCAAAGGGTATTAAAAAAGCAGATAGAGACAAAAAGCCGCCCCAAAGGGCGGCTTTATCAAACCCAAG
Organism: Ferrimonas pelagia; assembly: GCF_039543565.1. Lineage (NCBI taxonomy): Bacteria > Pseudomonadati > Pseudomonadota > Gammaproteobacteria > Alteromonadales > Ferrimonadaceae > Ferrimonas > Ferrimonas pelagia. The sequence continues at coordinate 23,888 of NZ_BAABJZ010000094.1, forward strand.
GTCACACACTTACTCAGCGTAAGAGGAATCCCAGTCACCGTAATTGGCGTCGCCCGCCAAGACAGTAAAGTCTGGTTGCGCGCCCAGAGCGGTCGTGACCACCCCCTGCACCAGCTCAATCACTTTATCCTGCGCTTCCTGCTCGGTGAAAAAGTTCACGGCAACATGATATCGGTTGTTGAAGTAAGCAATGAACAGATCCCAGCCGTGCTCATTCTGCAGTTCGGTCAGGGCATCGTCCACGCCATCGAACTTCTCGATATCACCTTCAAAGCGAAACTCCACGCAGGTTTGCGCAAATGGGCCAATCGCGAATTTTTTCAGGTGACGTGGCTTGTGATGAGGCTTCTGCTCAACGGTAAACACGTTTTCAACGGCAATAACGGACATGATGGATACCTTAATCTATCGACTTCCCAAAAGGGGATGGCAGGAGGGTAAGACACCGGCTCGCTTTGCGCAACTCAAAGCCGTACCAGCGCTCAACGGTGACAGTCTATACAGCCCTTATCTCGCGCAGGTGAGGCCTCAAACTCGGTCGCCTGGACGGCGAAGCGTCGGTCCACCGGCTGAGACCAAGCCACCAACGCCTTGGTCTTTACCCCAGTCAATTCAACACGGCTGGCGGCCATCAGCCCCTCATTACCAAAGCCACGATGCAAATAAGGCAAACAGAAGGTACGGCGGCCATCCGGTTGATCAAAATGCTCTTTGATCCGCCCTTCATATTGACGGTGAGCCTGATAGCCATGCAGATAGAGCTCAACCTGCTTCAGCGTGCCCTGTGCCAAAAGTCCGGCAATGCTTTGCTGCTCGAATCCGTCCTCGGTTCGCTCGAACAGCGCCACATCGGCACAATAGGCACCCGCCCGGCTGTCATCAAACTCATAAGCGGCGTGCAGATACGGCTCGCCCGTCACCGCCACATACTCGACGTGCGCGGCACCAAGCGCACTCGCGCAAAAAGCCCAGAGCAGCCCACTCAAAATCGCTAACTTACGCACCCTCGCGCTCCCTTCAATTGCTCATGGCTTGCGATATAACCACAAAAAAAAGGCACCGTCAGGCGCCTTTACATGGACTTGCAGGGAAACGCGCAGCGGCGTCCATACCGCCAAGACGCCTGCGTTTCTGCCGGTATGGACGCTCAAACACGTGGTACTTATTGATGCCGTCGGCGTGACAAGCAACGCCATTTGTCGCGTTCAATGCCGCAGCAGAGCTGCTCATCCACTCAGCGTCGTTATCACGGTCCGCAGCCCAAAGTCGACGGTGAACCATTGAGCCATAGCCGAGTGCCGTTGCTACTACGCTGCGATCCCGACCGTTGTTGTGGACAGGCGATGTAAGCTAAACCACCATCAGCATACGCGCCCATTTTGTGGTCGTTGTGTTCATTGGTGTGGCAGATAGAACAGCTATCACCGGTTACCGCCGAGCGACTTTCGTAGGCATTAGCACCACTCGCCTCTGAGTGATGCCGCAGCGTCACACCGGTATAACCAGCATCGAAACTTTCACTTAAGGTGGTACGATCGGCCGCTTCAAACTCGAACACGCTCATGCCGCCAGACACACAGTGATTGATCGCCTTTACCAGTGTCACGTCAAAGAAATTAAACAGTGGTGTCCAACCCAGCTCCCTCTAAGCCTCCCGCTCCAGCAACCCCGTCTTTCCCATAATCCGCACAACCGGATACGGCCATCGCGGCTGCAACCATCATGACCAAATCGTTTTATGATCCATCATCACTACCATATTTTCTCAACTTGAGATCGCGTATAAATCGCCTCGCCCGAACTTTGCATATCCGGGCTCAGTAAAATTGGCAATCTATTTTCACTACCTGCAGCACAAGTCCGTAACCACAAACAACGATTCATTCGTGCAGCGGCAATCAACGCCGTTTCTATGAGCCTGGCGCAATACTTAAGATAATTCGCCTTCCGTCGGAATATAGCCAGTCGCCCGCAGTACACGACACACATTACGTTCCACCATGTCCGTTCCCGAACCGGCAATATTTTTATGATCAGATATAAAAGCCATAAAACACGACGCTGTTTGCATAGATAAACATAAAACCTGCAGGCTTGCTGCTATGGCATGGCAATGGGTACGCCGGTGTTCCTCTCCAGCAAGAAACCGAAGCACGCAACACCGACTATCAGTATCATCCACCTGCCCAAGGCGCGCTGCCATCAAGACTCTCGCTTTGCCATTGAAGTAAGGCGTTCAGTCATGTTCAAAGCAAACGCACTAAGATAAAAATATAAAAACATAAAAATAATGGACAGTTCGACACAAACAGCAAGGCTGCCCCCTTCCACCCATGGTGCTTGGCAAAAGATAGTGAACCACAGCTCGTGTCATCCGAATATAAACGCCCTATTCCTCCGTCGGAAACCTTATCTATCGCCCTTAAGCGTCACCAAGAAGCGGCGTTCAAAGTACCGAGTCATCACGCGGTCTTAAATCCAGCACTTGCAAGATCGGCGCATTGAGGTCAGCAAAAAGAGGGAGCCAATAACGCCTGTCACCATCGTCAGGGCACATGCCGCCCCTTAGATACACGCACGCGAACCGACGCCAACTCAACCTAGGTTCAACCAGCCATGCTTGGCCTTGAAGTCCCCCTCTCTGACCTCCGAGCATTAACCAAAACACGGACGCAAAAAAAAGCCACAGCGAACTGTGGCTTTGCGGTCCCCGTAGGGACATGTGAGGTTGCATCCTTGCAATGAGCTTCCCTTATTCGGTCTGGCTCCCCGCCTTAGTGGCAGTTAGCACAGGTAGAGCTCGCATCATCACCCTCTTCATGGGTGATATGACAATCGGTACACACCATCATGCCTTGATGATCCTGATGAACCTGGGTGAGATCGGCTAGATCGCCATGACAACCAACGCAGGTTTCATTTTCATACACCAGATCGCTGGAAGGCATGCCATCATCATGACAGGCATCACAGCCCGCCATATCCGTGTGGCTATCCGCGACCGAGCCAGCAACCGCCGCCCAGGAGAACATCAAAGCGGCGGCTGCAGTTACAAACTTATTCATCAAAGGGCCCTCAATAACATCCAGTCAGTTAGATCGCGGTCATCTGACCGGCATAAAGAATAAAGTGGCGCAAAGCAAACACACCAGAAAGACTCAACACGCACAAGGCGGCAACGAAGCCCGGTTTGTGGGTCAAACTCCGTGGTGAGAACCACTGCAATAGCCAAGGCAAAACCATGCCGCAGAACACCACCCCACCCCAGAAGATGTAAGACCAGAAGTCCCCCATCAAGGCGACACGAGCGGCTTCGGCACTGACGCCACCGGCAAACACTAGGCCTAGGAAGAAGGCAAACAGCAAGAAGATCTCGGTCATCAACACCGGCTTTTCGATCTTATGAACAAAATGAATATCCTGACTGTCCGCCTTTTCCTTAAAGCACAGCATGCCAAACAGCATGGTTGCCGCCGCACCGGACGAAGCGCCAGAGACCAAGAACAGGATAGGCAAGACCGGGTTATTGAAGATCGGGAAGGCCTTCAGTGCCGATAGCAGGAAGCCGGTATAGGCCCCCACCGCGATGGCAAGGAAGATCATCGAGGTCTGCATCGGCTTCTCGAATCGCTTAAGCAACGCTAATACTGTCCCCACGATAGGGTAGCGGCGATCGATGGCCATCAACGGCGTATAGAACACTGCCGCCAGGAACAGGAACAGCACCATGATGTACACCGACAACAGCATGACGCCCCAGAACATCACCGACGACGGGTTCCAGTAGATCATCATCTTCCAGAACTCGAGCGGCTTGGTCAGATCAATAATCAAGATAGCGAGGCCGATGATCACGGCGATCGGAGCGATCAGAGCCATACCCTTAACGATGCCACTCTCGTAACCGATCTGGCCACGGGATTCCCGGTACAGCTTAACGGCAATACCGATGAGAACCGCACCGGCGGAAACCCCGGCTAGGAACAGATAAATCGCGATGGGCCAAGGCCACACCATGGTCTCAAAATGCAGCGCTGAGCTGATTGCATTGTCCATTAGATCACCTTCCCTTTGCCATGTGGGACTTTGTACAGTTTCGGCTTGGTTCCCAATGAAACCTTGTCACGATAGGTCTGTTTGGCGCGCAGCAATTTGGCCACATCGCTCTTGGGGTCGTTCAGATCGCCAAACACCACCGCTTGGGTTGGGCACGCCTCAACACACGCGGGCAGCTTGCCTTCTTTCAGCCGGGTCTTACGACACAGATCGCACTTATCCACCGCCTTGGTTTCTGGGTCGACATAGCGCACACGATAGGGACATGCAGCAATGCAGTACTGGCATCCAACGCAACGGTTAGCAGTGACATCCACCACGCCATCCTCATCACGGAAACAGGCACCAGTAGGGCAAACCGCAATGCACGGCGCCGTTTCACAATGCACACAGCTCTGACGATCAAAGCGGTAATGCTTGTCGTTGCCTTCCCCGTACGGGCCTTCACGAACAATATTGAGGCGGCTCACCTGCGCCGGCACATTGTTGGCTTCACGGCACGCCTGCGAACAGGCCTCACACCCAATACACTTAGTTTGATCAAACACCAGCGCCAGATTTTTGCCGGTTTTCTCCTCTTCGGCCGTCACCAAAGTGGCCACAGGGATCGCCGCACAAGCCGCTCCCCCAGCGAGGAAATGACGTCGAGACAATTTCATTATTTGCTCCCCTCTGCGCTCATGTTGCCGTGACAATCCACGCACAAAGCGGTGCGGGCTTTCTCTCCGATCCCGGAGATCGGGTCGACCTCAGGATGCAGTTGGTGACAGGACGAGCATGGGATCTCATCAAGGTGGACATCGTGGGTCCAGTCGGCCTCACTCAGCACCTCAGGTTGGTGACAGCGAACGCAATATTCGTTGCGGTCAATGTCGCCAAAATACATTAGGTCCAGATTTTTATTACGCGGATGCCCCGGCGCATCGCCGTGACAACGAATGCAGGACAAACCATCAGCCACCTGGCTGTGGATCCCCTCCATAGCGCCATTGCGTTTATGACAGCGCATGCATGCGCTGTCATCAGACGCGATTACGGGAGCGCCCATCACAGCGCTCATCAAAGCCGCCAAGGCGACCTTTGAAAACTTAGATCTCATCATCGGTTCCCCAATAAAGCGATGGCGGACTCCCATCACAGAGTCCACCCCAACGCGTCATGCGTGCTTTTGCTTGTGCATTTCGCCTTCGAACGCCGCGTCCGCTGCTTTTTCTTCGCCTTTAAAGTACTCGTAACCACCCATCACCAATGCTGAGACCAGATAAGGTAGACCAATAAACAAGACAAAAAAGATAAATAGATAAGGAACGATAACGGATAAGAAAGTACCGAAGCTCATAGTAACCTCCTGTTGAACTGACAGAAGAGGTAACTCATTTACCTCTCCCCCTCGACCTCAATTATTAATCCAGCCCCCTAATGATTAATGTGATCCAACTCATCAAGCTTTCCAACTTAAACAATTTGATATTAATACTAAGATCCGGAGTCCAGTTGCAAAAACCGCATTTCGATATTTGGAAATACCCAGGGCACCCTTTGTGAATTCCGCCACACACAACCCACAATTCCACCGCGTGCGATAACCTGACTACCCTGTAAAAAACCTCCGGCACAATAAAAAACATTTCACCCAAACACCCAGTTCTTTCGCTCAACTCACGAAACTCGGCTTTGCTTAGCTAGGTTGAAAAAAGTGTTAACGTCGACGACTTTTTTTAATTTCAAATCTCATATATTGGACGTCAGAATTAGGATTTATCGACGACAAGGGATCACAATGAATCGTCTGGGTGACATCAACATCTTCACCATCAAGGTGTTTGTGATGGTTTACGAGTCTCTGAACTCGTTATCTGTAGCCAACAGCCTTAACGTTGCCCCGTCCAAGGTCAGCCGCTGCCTATCGGCCATGCGCCATGCGATGGACGACAAGTTATTCATCCGTCGACAATACGGCTTTGAGCCGACCCCGTTGGCGGACAAGCTCTACCCCTACTTTCAGCAGGTACTGTGCCTATGCAGCCAGGCCAGTGAGAACTGCGAGCGCAACCAAACCCAGCTCAAACACAGCTTCGTGATCAGCGCACCACCGACGCTATCCAATCGCCTCGCAGCCCGGCTCAAGCGGGTCGCTGCCGAACACGAATTTGACTTAGCCCTGCACGTCCGCCCCCTAACCAGCAATGCCTACGACGAGTTAGTACAGCACCGGACCGATCTGCTGATAACCTTTAAACCTTGTGATAAAGAGCAGACCGAATCCACCTTTATCGCCACCGGCAACCAGGTCTACTTGGTCGGCCGTCAGGATCACGCCATCTGGCAGCGCCCAACCACCAACTTCCTACAAGCCATGGTGAACTACCCATTTCTGATCACCGAATGCACGGCGTTCAATGACCGCATCGATCCCCTAGAGCTGTATGCCATGGATCACGGTCAGCAACTGCACTTGGCCGGTAAAGCCAGTGCACTCTCTGAGGTCAGCGAGTATCTGCTGGACTCAGATGCTCTAAGCTTTATCGGCTCGCACTGTGCAGCGCGTTTCCTTGGCCATATGCCCGGTCTTCGCGCACAACCGTTGACCAGTGTTGAGTACGATCTGTTGCATGAGCGCCAGTCCCGCCCAGAGTACTACTGTGTCACGCGCAAGGACGACAGCCAATTACCCAAATGGTTGATCGAAGAGGTGCAGCATTTTGTTCGTGACAACGTCACCGAGATCGCCGAACAAGCCGCCTGACACGCGGGAAGAACCTCGTCGGCGACGAGAACTGACACTTCAGCACAGGGCAGCCCATCGGCTGCCCTTTGCTTTGGTGGCCACGCTCACCGCTGCCAAGCGGCAATCACAATCATTGCTGTTTTCAGCCAGCAATCTTTACACACAATTTCATGCAGCTGTTCCCGTTTATTCACCCATTGTCCGTATAATTCGCCCGATTCGATTCAGAAGGAGCGCGTGTGGAACAGCAACACATAAAACAAGGAGTGCAACGGATCACCTGGCTTGGGCTGTGGGCCAACCTGGCCTTGGCGTTATTTAAGATCGTTGCCGGAACACTGGGCCATAGCCGCGCTGTGGTGGCCGACGGCGTTCACAGCCTGTCGGATCTGATCAGCGATATCGCCGTCTTGATCGGAGTCAATATCTGGTCCGCACCGGCCGACTCCGATCACCCATACGGCCATCAACGCTTCGAAACCGCTGTGACCCTGTTCATCGGCGTGATGATGTTTGTCGCCGCATTGGGGATCGCCTGGGATGCGCACAGCGCATGGCAGCAGCAGTCCCTCCGAGACACCGGCATGATCGCCCTGATCGCGGCTCTCAGCTCGATCGCCATCAAAGAGGGCCTGTTTCGCTGGACCCTACGCGAGGGCCAGCGTTTGGGCTCATCCGCGGTGATCGCCAATGCCTGGCACCACAGATCCGACGCCTACAGCTCGATGCCCGCCGCCATCGCCGTGGCCGGCGCGATGCTGCTGCCGGGACAGTTATGGATCGATCTGATCGGAGCCGGCGTGATCGCCTTGTTCATCCTTCATGCCTCAGTCAAGATCTGCCTGCCTGCCTTCCATGAGCTGCTCGATAAAGGCGCGCCGGAGGGGGTCACCGCCCGCTTAACCGAGCTGGCGCTCGCTGTGGATGGCGTCCAGGAGATCCACAAACTGCGTACCCGCTTCCACGGCGGCTTGATGGTCGATATGCACCTCACGGTCAATGGCAATCTGACCGTACGTCAGGGCCATGCCATTGCCGAAGCGGTCGAACAAAAGCTGCTGTCTGAAGGCAATGACGTGCGGGAAGTGCTGATCCACATCGATCCCTGCGATGCGAGTGCCGCCGAGCGGATCTCAGCGCCCTCGCTGGTGCGCTGAGCGTCACCGGACACGACAGCAAAAGCGCAGGCCAAGGCCTGCGCTTTTTCGTCTTCGCTGCAACCGAAACCGCAGTGAACGGCTAGAGACTCAGGCCGGATCTCGCCCCATGCCCCGCCGGCTGTTACTCCGCGTACGCGTCCATCGGGACACAGGCACAGAACAGATTACGATCGCCGAATACATCGTCGATCCGGTTCACCGTCGGCCAGAACTTATTGTCACGCAGCTCCGCCACCGGGAACACCGCCTGCTCGCGGCTGTAGGGCCGCGCCTCGAAGGCCGGATCCATGATGTCATCTAGGGTATGCGGGGCATTGCACAGCGGATTGTTGTCCGCTGGCCACTCGCCTCGACCTACCATGGCGATCTCCTCACGGATGTTCACCATGGCATGGATAAAGCGATCCAACTCCGCCTTGGATTCCGATTCCGTCGGCTCCACCATCAACGTCCCCGCCACCGGGAAACTCATGGTCGGCGCGTGGAAGCCGTAATCCATCAAGCGCTTCGCCACGTCCATCTCGGTCACCCCCGTGGCCTCCTTCAACGGTCGCATATCGATGATGCACTCGTGCGCAACCCGCTCGTTGCGGCCGGTGTAGAGGATCGGGTAATGCTGACCGAGCGCCTTCATCAAATAGTTGGCGTTGAGCATCGCCACCTGAGTCGATTCAGTCAGCCCACGGCTGCCAAGCATGACGGTATACATCCAGCTGATCGGCAAGATCGAGGCGCTGCCAAACTGCGCCGCCGCCACCGCGCCATTGTCCTGGTGCTCACCGCCGATCTTCACCACACTGTGGCCGGCAATAAAGGGCGCCAAATGGGCCTTGACCCCGATCGGCCCCATCCCCGGTCCACCGCCGCCATGCGGAATGGCAAAGGTTTTGTGCAGATTCAAATGGGACACATCTGAGCCGATCAGGCCGGGCGAGGTCACCCCGACCTGAGCATTCATATTGGCGCCATCCATGTACACCTGACCGCCATGCTGATGGATCAAGCTGCAGATCTCACCGATCTGCTGCTCATACACACCATGGGTGGAGGGGTAGGTGATCATAATGCAGCTCAACCGCTCGCTGTGCTCCTCCGCCTTGGCGCGCAGATCGTCCATATCCACCGTGCCATCTTTGCTGCTGGCCACCACCACCACCTTCAGGCTGGTCAGCATGGCCGAGGCCGGATTGGTGCCGTGTGCGGAGCTGGGGATCAAGCAGATATCCCGGTGCCCCTGACCGATGCTCTGTTGGTACTTCTTGATCGCCACCAGTCCGGCGTACTCGCCTTGAGCCCCGGAATTGGGCTGCATACACAGCGCATCATAACCGGTGATCTCCAGCAAATGCGCCGACAGACTGTCCACCAGCTCACGGTAACCCACAGCTTGCTCCTGCGGACAGAAGGGATGCATATGGGCAAACTCAGGCCAGCTGATCGGGATCATCTCTGCAGTGGCGTTGAGCTTCATGGTGCAGGAGCCCAACGAGATCATCGAATGATTCAGCGCCAGATCCTTGCCCTCCAAGCGGCGAATGTAGCGCAGCATCTCAGTCTCGGAGTGATAGGCATTGAACACCTGATGCTCAAGCAGCGGCGTATCACGCAACAGACGCTCGTCGAGAATGCTCTCCACCATCTCATCCACCGCCTCAACACTCAGGCCATGCGCTTCGCCAAGCACCACGTCCCACAACTGGGCCACATCGGCCGCCGTGGTGGTTTCATCCAGGCTGATCCCCACCCACTCGGCGTGATCGATGCGCAGGTTGATCTTGGCCAGATCGGCCCGCGCCAACACCGCCGCACGGTCAGGCAGAGCCAAGGTTAAGGTATCAAACCAGCTGCCGTTCACCACCTTGCAGCCGCGCTGCATCAGGCCCGCGGCCAACACCGAGGTCAAGCGATGGGTCCGCTGCGCGATCCGAGCCAGCCCTTTGGGGCCATGATAAACCGCATAGAACGAAGCCATATTGGCCAGCAAAACCTGCGCGGTACAGATATTGGAGTTGGCCTTCTCACGGCGGATATGCTGCTCACGGGTTTGCATCGCCATGCGCAGCGCCGGTTTGCCCCGGGTATCCTTGGACACCCCGATGATCCGCCCAGGCATCGAACGCTTATAGGCATCGCGGGTAGCAAAGAACGCCGCGTGCGGGCCGCCATAGCCCATCGGCACACCAAAGCGCTGGGCCGAGCCAAACACCACATCCGCGCCCCACTGCGCCGGCGCTTTCAGCGTCACCAGCGCCAGCAGATCACTGGCCACGCACAGCAGCGCTTTCTTTTCATGGATGGCATTCGCCAGCTTCTGATAATCCTCCACCGCACCAAACTGGTTCGGATACTGCAACAGCGCCCCGAAGATATCGTGCTCGGCAGCGTCCTTGGCCTTGCCCACTACCACTTCCAGCCCCAACTGCTCGGCACGGGTCTTGACCACGTCCAGCGTCTGCGGGAACACGTCGTCGGCAACGAAGAACAGATCCGACTTTTTGTTCTTGGCGGTACGCTTGGCCAGCGCCATCGCCTCCGCCGCGGCAGTGGCCTCATCCAGCAAAGAAGCCGAGGCCAGATCCAACCCGGTCAGATCCATGGTCAACTGCTGGAAATTGAGGATCGCTTCCAAACGGCCTTGGGCAATCTCCGGCTGATATGGGGTGTAAGCCGTGTACCAGCCCGGATTTTCCAGCACATTACGCTGGATCACGTGCGGCACATGGGTGCCGTAGTAGCCCATGCCGATATAGCTTTTGCGCACCTCATTCTTATCGGCCATGGCACGCAGTTGGGCCAAGGCATCGACCTCGGACTGAGGCGCACCTATCGTCAGCACCTGGGGCAAACGGATCCCATCGGGGACGATCTGTTGCGTCAGATCCTCCAGGCTTTCCGCGCCGATCGCCGCCAACATGGCATGCTGCTGATCGCTGTCGGGACCGATATGGCGTTGAATAAATTCGTGGTGGTTTTGTAGGGCTTGCAAGGTCTTCATCAAGGCGCACTCTCAAAGAAACAGGGCAAGAGCAGTGCAGGGCGCACCGCACAAAAGGACAAAGCCCCGAGAAAGAGGGGCTTTGACAGCAGGATCGTTATTATTCGTCGTCGATGGACGCCAGATAGCCTTCCGCATCCAGCAGGTTCGCCAGCTCCGCTTCGTCGCTGATCTTCACCTTAAAGAACCAACCATCGGTGTAGGGGCCGCTGTTGACCAACTCAGGCGAGTCCTCCAGCTCCGCATTCACCTCAACCACCTCGCCGGTCACCGGCGCATACACATCGGAAGCCGCTTTAACCGACTCCGCCACGGCGCAATCGTCCCCGGCATTGAGGGTATCCCCCACTTCGGGCAGCTCAATAAACACCATGTCACCCAGCAGCTCTTGGGCATGCTCAGAGATCCCAACGGTGAACACCCCCTCCCCTTCAGGACGAACCCATTCGTGGGTAGAGGCAAACTTCAGTTCAGACGGAATGTTACTCATGATCGACGTTCCCTTTAATCAAAAAGCCTGTTGGCCATTGCGGACGAAGCAAGGTTTCACCACCTGTACCTTCACCCGTTTCTTACGAAGCTCCACTTCGGCGTGAGCGCCGATCCCAGCCGGCACCCGCGCCATAGCGATGGCATGGCCCAGCGTCGGCGAGAAAGTCCCAGAGGTGATCACCCCGGTTTGCTCCTCCCCGTCGGGATCGGTGAAGATCACGGTCAGGCCCGCGCGCAACACGCCCTTCTCCGTCATCACCAGTCCCACCAGCTTGTCACTGCCCGCCGCCTTCGCCGCCAGCAAGGCATCCCGCCCATTGAAATCACGATCCTGCGGCTCCCAGGCAATGGTCCAGCCCATATTGGCGGCCAGCGGGGTCACGGTTTCATCCATGTCCTGACCGTACAGGTTCATCCCCGCTTCCAAGCGTAAGGTGTCCCGAGCCCCCAGACCCGCCGGCTTCACTCCCGCCGCCAACAGCGCCTGCCACAAGGCAGGTGCCTGCTCCGCCGGCAGCACGATCTCATAGCCGCTTTCTCCGGTATACCCGGTCGTGGCGATAAACAGCTCACCGGCTTGCACGCCAAAGAAGGGCTTCATCCCAGCAACGGCCGCATTTTGCTGTGCATCAAACACCTGGCCCGCCTTGGTCTTGGCATTGGGCCCCTGCACCGCGATCATCGCCAGCTCGGGCCGCTCAGTCAGTGTGACGTCAAACGCCTGCGCCTGCTGGCCCATCCATTCCAGATCTTTGATGCGGGTGGCGGAGTTCACCACCAAGCGGTATTGGGTATCGGAGAGGTAATAGGTGATCAGATCGTCGATCACCCCGCCCTGGGCATTGAGCATGCCGCCGTATAGGGCTTTGCCGGGAACCGTCAGTTTGGCCACGTCATTGGCCAGCAGTTGGCGCAGAAAGGCGCGGGCGTCAGGCCCCGCAACGTCCACCACCGTCATATGAGAAACGTCAAACATCCCGGCGTCACGGCGGACTTGGTGATGCTCTTCCACCTGGGAGCCATAGTGCAATGGCATCTCCCAACCATGAAAATCCACCATCTTGCCGTTGGCTTCTAGGTGCTGTGCGTAGAGAACAGTTTGGCTTGCCATATCGATTCCTTGAACAGACAAAGTGGCCAACAATCACAACTCGCAGGCAATGCGAGACTCAGATCACGCCACCGTTTTTCGCCGCATTATACCCATCACGCCAGGATTGTATACAATTTCATCCACAGGCTAATCTCGGTGTCGGCCGTTCATTGTGCTTTCCAGTCCCAAGGCATGACGCAACAACCGATCCTTAAGCGGACCCGCGCGATCCACCAGATTCAATCCCAGATCCCGCAGCCCCTTTTTCACGGGATCCACCCCGTCGAATAACCATCGCAACCCATCCATCGCCGCCAACATCTCTTGGGCTGCCGCCTTGCGGGCTCGGCCATAGCGCTGCAATAAACGCAGATCGCCAATATCCCAGTCATTGGCACGCGCACCACACAACACCGCTACCAGCTTCTGGCTATCGCCAAAGCCCAGGTTAACCCCCTGCCCCGCCAGCGGATGAATGGTGTGGGCCGCATCGCCCAGCAAAGCCAGACGTGGGCGGACAAAATCACGGGCGTAGCGCATCGTTAACGGGAAGGTCGCGCGCTCTGAGGCCAGTTGCAGACAGCCCAGCCGAGCCTCGCTGGCCACGGTCAGTGCGGCATTAAATGCCTCAGGCTCCGCCTGGCTCAACACCTCCGCCTGAGCGGGAGGCAGCGACCAGACGATCGAACACAGATCCGGCTGCGCCAATGGCAACAGCGCCAATGGCCCCTCAGGTAAAAACACCTGACGGGCTACGCCATCATGGGGGTACTGGGTGCGGATCGTCGCCACCAGCGCATGATGGCCGTAATCGCGAAACGTCAACGGAATGTGGCTTTGCTCGCGCAACCAGGAGTTCGCTCCATCGGCCGCCAGCAACAAACGGGCGGTGATCATGCTGCCATCATCCAAAGTCAACCAAGCTTCCCGCTCGCCCTGCGCCACCCGTTGCGGCGTCGCGATAAAGCGGCGCAGCCCGGTTTGCGTCAAGCTGCGCTGCCACAACGCATGGGCGATCGCCTCATTCTCGATGATATGACCCAGATCCGGCTGCTGCAGCTGCTCGGCGGTAAAGCCGATCCGGCCAAGGCTGTCCTTGTCCCAGACCTGCATCGCCCCGTAGGGCGCCACGCGCTCCGGCGGCAGCAGCGACCAGGCCCCCAGCGCCTTGAGCCAGTCCTCGCTGGCGCGATTGATGGCGGAAACCCGCAACCTCGGCTCACCATCGACCGGCTGCGGCTCGAACCGCTCGATCACCGCCACCTCAAAGCCGGCCTGAGCCAGTCCCAGCGCGGTCGCCATTCCTACCATGCCGCCGCCAACGATGGCGACGTCAACCGAATGCGTCTGCATCATGACTCATACTCCAGCAAGGTAGGACTGTGCCGCCTTGCGTCCATTCCTAGACTTAGCCGTCGGGGCGCCATCAACGTCGCCCTCCCGGCTCATTCGCTTCGTTGCGCCAGCCCATCGCCTGATGGGCCAGGCGGCGCTTCAGCCCCGGCAACACACTCATCGCCAACAAGCCACTGTTGCGGCCCAATGCCATTAGCCGCGACGAGTTGGAAAACAGCCGCACCAAGGCATCGGTGCTGCCGGTGGTTCGGCCGCGATCCGCCCGGCGCTGCTGCTCATAGCGATGCAGCAACGCGAACGCGCCGGGATCGTCCACACCGTCAAGCAACTCGGCCAGGGCTTCCACATCCCGCAACCCCAAGTTAAAGCCCTGCCCGGCGATAGGATGCACGGTCTGCGCCGCATTGCCCACCAAGACGCAACGGTGATGGATCACCCGCTCCGCCTTGCACAGGGCCAAGGGGTAGCTGGCCCGCTGCCCCACCCGCTGCAAGGCCCCGAGCCGATAACCAAACGCCGCCTGCAGCTCGGCCAGAAAAGCCCGCTCCGACAGCGCCAAGCGCCGGGCCGCCTGCTCCGGACTCTGCACCCAGACCAGCGAATAGCGTCGTTCGCACATCGGCAGCATCGCTAACGGTCCCTGCGCCGTGAAGCGCTCAAACGCACGACCATCATGCTGCTCGGCACGGACATTGGCGATCAACGCAGTCTGATGGTAATCCTGCTGGCGCAAGCCCAGCCCCAAGGCCTGACGAACCGGCGAGTGCGTGCCGTCCGCGCCGACTAACAGACGGGTTGTCAGTTGCTCACCGGAGCACAACGTCAGCGTCACGTGATCTTGCTGTTGCTGCACAGAGCTCAGCTGCTGCGGGCACAACAGGGTGACCGAGCGTGCCGCTAACTGCTGCCATAGCACCGGCCCGATCCGCTCAAGCTCAACCACCTGACCGAGCGCATCCACACCGTACTCCTGCGCCGTCATCGTCAGACCACCGAAGTGGCCCTGATCCGACACCTCGATCCGCTCGATCGCCGCCGCGTAGGGCGCCAACGCCGACCACAGCTCCAACTGCTGCAGGCGCCTGACCGAGCCGTGAGCCAACGCGATCGCTCGGCTATCGAAGCCGGGGTGGCCCGCCGCCTGCGGCGGCTGCGCCTCCACCAACGCAATGCGCCAGCGTGCCCCGTCGGAACGATGCTGATCCGCCAGCGCCAACGCCAAGGTGGCGCCGGCCATGGCACCACCGACAATGACAATATCGAACTCTGTCTTCATCACGGCGCGCTCAACCGGCCATCAGCTGTTCGATCGCCTCGATGGTCTTGGGCACCCCACCGGTCAACACCCGATGCCCCTGCTCGGTGATAACGATGTTATCCTCGATCCGGATCCCGATCCCGCGCCAGCGCGGCTCCACATCGGCGTCCGGGCCGATGTACAGCCCTGGCTCAATGGTCAACACCATGCCCGGCGCCAACGGCCGACGCCGATCGGCGTGCTGGTAATCGCCCACATCGTGCACATCCAGCCCCAACCAGTGACCCAGACCGTGCATATAAAACGGCTTGTACGCCTCATCGGCGATCAGCTGCGAGATATCCCCTTGCAGGATCCCCAACGACACCAGACCCGACACCAAGATCTCCAACGCCACCGCATTGGCGTCCTTGATCGACACACCGGGCGCGAGCATGGCGATCGCCGCCACTTCCGCATCCAGCACGATCTGATACAAGGCCTTCTGCTCGTCGCTAAATCGGCCGTCAACCGGGAAGGTGCGCGTGATGTCCGCAGCGTAGCCATGCAGCTCGGCACCGGCATCGATCAGCACCAGATCCCCCGCCTTCAGCTCAGCGCGGTTCTCGGTGTAATGCAAGATACAGGCGTTGTCCCCACCACCAACGATGGTGCCATACGCCATATCGCTCGCCCCAGCCATGGCACACTCATGTTGGATCTCCGCCTCCAACTGATACTCAAACCGACCCGGCGCACAAGCCCGCATCGCACGACAGTGCGCACGGGCGCTGATCTGCCCCGCCTCGGCCATCACCGCCAGCTCAGCCGCACTCTTATGTAGCCGCATCTCATGCAGGATCGGGCGCAGATCCTGCAACGTCGCTGGGGCACGCAGCCCTTGGCGCAAGCCGCCACGCAGCGTATCCAGCTGAGCCGCGATCAGCCCATCCTCCGCCGCACGCTGGCCGGGGCGGTAGGCCAACACGGTCGCGTCGCTCAGCAGCGGCGTCAACTCACGCTCAAGCTGATCCAAACCATAGGCCTGAGTCACCCCCAGCGTGGCTGCCGCCGCGTCCGCACCCAAACGCCGGCCGTGCCAGATCTCCATCAGTGCGTCCTTGGGTCGGACAAACAGCACCGACTCGGGCTGCTGGCCCGGCCGCAATACCAGTACCGCATCCGGCTCGTTAAACCCGGTCAGATAGAAAAAATCGCTGTCCTGACGAAAGCGGTATTCGGTGTCGTTCGAGCGCGTGCATTCGGCCGCAGCGGTGATCACCGCCACCGCGCCCTCGGGCAACTGCGCCATCAACGTGCGACGGTGCAAAGCGAAATCGCCATATTCCATCAAAATGTTATCCCTGTGTCGTGATCGCAACCAAGGTTGCGGTTAGTGCAGCGTCTTTGGCGCCGCATCTTCGTCGTCGTCATCCAGCCCGCGGAACTCACGCAGACACTCCCACGCCGCCATGCGCGCGTGCTCAACCAAAGCGGCAAAGCCCTCTTCGTTGTCGTCGTTGTCTTCCACTTCCAGCTCAACCTGGGTGAAATCGGTCAGATCTTGGATCAGCTCCTTCACATCGGCGGAGCACTTGTCCAAGGCCGGCTGAATGATCGCCAACCCAGTCAGGAAGCTCTGAGTCCAGTTGATAAAGGCTTCCAAGCGATCGGCCAGCGGATCATCGTCATCCGCCAGCAGCGGCGAGAAGCCCATCTCAGGATCGACCAAGGAGTTCACCACATCCAGATACAGCTCGCGGACAATGGCCGTCAGCCCGTCAGACAAAGGCTCACCGTCGTTCACCAGCTCCAAAAATGGCTGCAACCACGCGTTGCCATCCATCGTAACCCCGCCGCAGATCAAGCCGGTCAGGACACCGTGCACCTCTGCCGGCAGCACCGCGATTTTTTCTGCATCCAGAGCCGTTTGCAGCTTATTGAGTAAGAGAGGGGAGTTGCATTTCATCGCAAGAAGTTCCGAGGCTAATAGTCGCAGCCATGCTATCATGGCAAGGCAACCTGCTCCACCAGCCCCGAGCTTAGGCCGGCCGGCAGCAAACGCGGTGGGCCCCCTAATGACACGATCCGAACCGGTACTCCAATGAGTAAAGATACAACCGACATTCATGTTCTCGGTAAGAGTTTTACCGTCGCCTGCCCACCGCAGCAGACCCAGCAGTTGCAGCGTGTGGCTGACGAGCTGAACCAGCGTATGGAGCAGCTCAAAAGCCGTACCGGATTGGGCAACCTGGAGCAGCTGGCGGTGATGGCTGCGCTGAATCTGACCCACGAGCTGATGCAAAGCCAGCAACAGCAATCCGAAGATCAGCGTCAAATGCAGCAGCGGATCAACCTGTTACAAAATACAATTGAACAGGCTTTGTCCGAACGGATCCAAACCCGGCCGAAATCGGTTGAACCGAGCGCCACCGCTCCTTACACTGGCCCTGAGAGTTAGGACAAAGCTCAGACTTTTTCCTACACTCAATCTGCTCTCTGGGGTGTTTGCCAGCGTTAAATGTCCCTGGCCGATGCTTACAACCCCAGGGTGTCTTAACTGTGCGGCTGTGCATGCTCGGTGCGTCCGAGAAGCCGAAAGCACGGATAAGGCTCCCGCCTTGAACTTACGGTTCAAGGGCTTTACTTCGCAGCGGCACTGCCGGAGAGCAACTCCCCCCCTTGTTATCGCCCGGCGCATAAGCCGCCAGCCCCCTAGCCAGATTTCGCGACGCGGTCGCTTGCCTTTCTGATGCGCAGGATACACAGTTACTTCATCACCAAAATGGAGTAATGAGCGCTCATGAGTGATCCCCAAACGCGTCAGATCCTGCGTCAAAGCCTGCGCCAGCAACGGCGACAGCTCTCATACGAACAACAAAAGCACGCGGCCATCGGCTTGGCCAGCCACCTGCCCGATCACAGCCTGATCCACCACGCCAGTCAGATCGCCCTCTACATCGCCAATGACGGCGAGATCGATCCCCATATCCTGGCGGAAGTCCTGTCCGCGCGCGGCAAACAGCTCGCCCTGCCGATCATGCACCCGTTTAACGACGAGCAATTGCTGTTCCAACGTTTCCGTCCGGGGCAACAGCTGATGAACAACGCCTTGGGCATACCCGAGCCCGAGCTGTCCAAGCCCGATCTGGTGCCACTGCAGGAGCTGGACGTGATCCTGCTGCCGCTGGTGGGCTTTGATCCCCACGGCAACCGGCTGGGCATGGGCGGCGGCTTCTACGACCGTACCCTAGGCGGTTACACCCCGGCGCAGCGCCCGACGCTGATCGGCTTGGCGCACAGCTGCCAACAGGTCGAAAAGTTGATGGCGGCCGAATGGGACGTACCCATCGATGCCGTCGCCACCGGCGAGCAATTGATCCGGTTTGATCGCTGATCTTTCGCGTCCAAACGCCGCACGCCGGCCCCAAAGGCCGGCGTGCGGATCCAAGCTCAACGCCCTCAGCGCTCCACCGTCACCTCATAGCCGGTGAACTTACGGATATTGATCACCCCAGTATCGAAGATCAGGTATTGGCCCTTGATCCCCTGCAGCACCCCGGACACCTCCGCCGCCTTATCGAAGTTGTGCGAGGCGATCTTGCTGGGATACTGGCTGACCGGATAGTCAATACTCACCACCGGCTCATCCAAACGCTCGATCGCCATCCCCTCAACGCTATCGGCAAACTGCCGATTGAGCTGTGTCAGTGTCGCCTCGATCTGCGGCAATAGCCGCGCCGCCTCGGCTTTGAGATCCACCGGTGCTCCGGCGCCCTTGAGCATCGCCCGCCAATTGGTCTTATCCGCCACCAATTTAGCCAGCTCTATCTCCACCAAACCCGACAACTGACGGGTCGCCACCCGCAAGATCGGCAGGGCTTGCGTTGCCCCCTGATCCAACCAGCGAACCGGCAGCTGCCGGGTGATCCCAACCTTCAGCCCCGAGGTGTTGGCCAGATAGACGGTAT
The DNA here is from genome assembly GCF_039543565.1 of Ferrimonas pelagia. Classification (NCBI taxonomy): domain Bacteria; kingdom Pseudomonadati; phylum Pseudomonadota; class Gammaproteobacteria; order Alteromonadales; family Ferrimonadaceae; genus Ferrimonas; species Ferrimonas pelagia. Next base: position 42,976 of record NZ_BAABJZ010000094.1, read on the forward strand.
GCGGGATCATGCAGTGGCGCTGACCCCACTCCGGCTCGCGGCAGGTGCCCTGAGCGAAATGACAGGTTTCCGGCTTCATCATGCACATGTCGCAACGGGCCAGCTTTTTCATGCAGGGGAAGCAGTGGCCTTGGGAGTAGCTCTTATTGGTCTTGCGACCACAGGCATCACAGAAGATCTTACCGGTGAAACGCAGCGTCAGCGGCTGGCCGATCAAGTCATTCAGCGGCAGTCGCTGCTCACCCACGCGCAGCGCATACTGCGCAGTCGCCGCCAGTTCGACCGCCATTTTAGAAAGGGTGCCTTGCATCCTAAGGGCTCCTGTAGGGGAAAAAAGCCAGTGTATCAGGGGGTCGTTCGCCAGGGGAGCCCGTCCGGGCGATTAACCCTATCGCACTGCGCCGCGCGCTATTGCGCGAACGGCAACTCAATACAGCCGCAGTCTTCGCCGACAGACTCGTAATAAGCGGTGATCCCGCCCTGCAGGCTCATCACCTGCTCCCAGCCCATCGCCTTGAGGGTTTGTGCCGCCAAGGCACTGCGCCCGCCGGTGCCACAGTAGATCACCACCTCCTGCCCGGTCGGCAGCTGTTCCCACGCCTTCATCTCCAAGAAGCCCCGTGGGATGTGGATCTCCTGCTCGGTCACCGTCCGCCCCTGCTCCCGCTCGGTAAAGGTACGGACATCAAGCACCAGCGGCGGCAACTCGCCCGCTAACCGCGTCCTTAATTGCTCAGGCGTGATCTCCACCACGCCCTGTCGCGCCTCAGCCAAATAGGTTGCTTTGTCGGTCTGCGCCGCCAACGGCGCCGCGATCAACCCCAGCAGCGCGCCGGCCAGCGCGAGCCAAACCCAATGATGACGAGTCATGGTTCACCTCCGTTCAGAGTCCTCTCTTTTAACCTAGCTCACTCCCAGACCAACGGGTTGATCCAGCGCAACCTCAGCCGCCAAAAGCCCCGACAGAGCGTCGGCGTCGGCACCAACACCAGACACAGGCTCGACCAAAGCCCTCCAGCAGCAGTCCCAGCAGCAAGGCAGCGCCGATCCCCCAACCGATCGCCATCGGCGTCAGCACCACCCGATAGCTGTAGCCAGACACAGCCTCTTGGCGCAGAGCCGGATCCGCCGCCACCAGCAGATGCCACACTGCCAGCAGCTGACCGCGATCCATCGCCACCTGTTCCAACGTCAGTTGGTCCACCCGCGCCACCAAAGCGCCGATGGAATCACCGTCGCGGCGAAACACAGGATCGGGGTTTAGCTTGTAATGCAGGATCAGTTCACCCAGATCGCCATGAAAATACTGATCCGCCGTCTGCTGAAAGCCCTGCAACCCCAGCCGGGCCTCGAGGGTGTGCGCCTCCAAGCGTTGCTGGTACAGATCAACAAACCCTGGGATCTGCACCCCCAACAACACACTAAAAACAAACAACGCCAGACGGGCATATTCCTTTAGCATCACGCACTCCTGATGATCGGCCATGCAGCCACAAAGCGACTCAATACTCATCGATATCAAACGGCCGAGACAGTTGGCGCTCTGCCACACCGCCGCGCGGCCGAGATTGGACACAGGGGCTACACACAGAAAATGGTGCAAGCCCCTCCTGCCCCAGACTAACGACAACGCCCCGCACTTGGCGGGGCGTCTCAGCGCCGTACTCAATACGGCGCGGCAGTGGGGCCGATAGTGGGGCCGATAGTGGGGCCGATAGTGGGGCCGCTAGCCCTCCCCCTCGTCGAAGCCGCGCGCCTTGAGGATCGCCGCCTTCCAGTCGTAATCCTCGACGTAATCCTTGGCGATCCCTGGGATCATCTTGCCCTCTCCGGTCTCCAACATCTTCAGGTGGTAGATCAGCACATCATCGGTCAGATCCGTCAACGGCCCCACGAAACCAGCTTCCTCGGCCAGCTTGGCCAACATCGGGATCAGATCCAGATCCTGATGCTTTTGCCAAACCGGTGCGAGCAGTTCGAGCAGTTCATCAATGCGATGGCAAGACATAGGGGACTCCTTCAACCCGGTACAAACCCAACGGGGGAAGAGAGATCCCCCTGCTTAGGCTGGCATTATCCCCAACTCAGTCGCCCGGGTGGCGGCAAAGAACACATTGCCTCAATCGACTGGCTCGAACAGGCTGCTCAGCCATGAAAGCGTCGGCTGAGGCTGGTGTCGATCGGCCACTGCCGATCAAACTGCGCCAGCAGAGCTGGGTTGCCATGCCGCGACAGCGGAACCGCATGGAAACGGGTGCCGTGCTGACGCGCCTGCGCCATCAGCGCCAAACGCTCCGCCTGAAAGCGCGGGGCAATAAAATCCGACACCATCAGCAGATCCGCATTGGCAAATGTCTCCAGCTTCAGCTGCTGACAGGCCAGATCGACACAGGGGCCTAGATCGGTGCCGCCATGGAATTGATACCCAAGGAAATCACGCAGCTGGCTGAGCCCCTGCTCCCCCACCAGTTCAAACTGCACCACCTGAGTGGAGAAGATCAACACCTGGCAAGCTCGGCCATCGCGCACCGCGATGCGGGCCATGGCCAGCGCCAGCGCCTTGGCACAGCGTTCCGGATAACCGTTCATCGAGGCCGAGGTATCGACACAAAGAATAAAGGGGCCACCATGCTCCATCGCCTCGCTGGGCCGCGCCCGGAACACGTTCTTGACCTTGCCTGCCACCGGCTGTTTGCCGCGCATCTGGTAGATCAGCAACTGCGCGTCAATCAGCTGCTTATAAAACAGTGTTTCCAGCTCTTCGGTCGCCAACAGTGACATCGCCACCGCCAGCAAGCGGGCCAAGTCTTTCCCCTGCTGCACCCCAACCACCTCTTCCGGCAGCGGACTAGGCCGCACCTCCCGGGCACTGGATGCCTCCTTGACCCGCCGCACCTTGCCCTTGCTGGCGGCTTGGGCCATCCGCCCCAATTGATCAGCCAGGGTCTGGATCTGTGCCTGTCGGCTCAGCCACCCTGCCAGTTGATTAAGATCCCGTCGCTGACGCTGTGACAGCGGCACATCCGCCATATCCCACAAACGCCCCGCTTCGCCGGGCTCGCTGACCGGAAACAGCTCGGTCAACGCCTCGGCGCCTTCCATGCGCCGATACAGCTCCTCCAGCAACTGCTCGCGCTGCTTATCCAACAACACCATCTGATCGGCCAGATAGCGGTGCTCAACACTGCTCTGCCACTGCTCCATCAGCGCCTGCTTCGCCGCGGCCTGACGGTGGCTGGGCAGCTGGCGGATCTCCTCGGCAAAACGCCCGAGCACCTCCGCCATGGGCGAATGACCGCGCAGCTGCAGCCGCACCGCATCCAGCTCCAACATAAATTGGCTCACGTCCTGCGTCTGGGCGCTTTCCAACAGGCTGATCTCACGCCGGGCCTGCGCCGGCAAAGGCTGACCTTTCAACACCGACTGGAGCTGATCACTCCAGCGATTGAGCTCATCATCCAACGCCTGCGCCAAGCCTCGGGTCTGCACCGCACGGCGCTTCAACAACTGCTCGCGCACCTGATCGCGCCGGTCGCGCACCACCCGGCCGACCAGATCCCCCAGCGCCGCCTGATGGCCGGGATCGCGCTCGGCCCGGCTCAGCTGATTGCCGCTGGCCTCACTGACTGTCATAAGCCACTTGAATGGTCTGCCACAGGGTTTCGCCATCGCTCATGCTTTGCCGCAACGCCACCATCTGCTCGGCCAGCTGATCCAGACTCTCGGTCACCATATCGGTCAGATCAGTATCGATAAAGTTATGGGGCACCGTCCGAATAAACAGGGCACGCTGCTCCGCCAGTTGGCGCTCCAGCTGACCCACCTGACCGGTGATCTGCACCAATTCATCCAGCCACTCCTGCCGGGTCAGGCGACTGGCCGGCCAGGGGCCCAGCGCTCCCACTGCGATCTCCCGGTTGGCCACATCTTTGAGCACCAAACGATGCTCCGCGTCCAGTCCCAGCCGGATAGGGTAGGCCTGCTTATCATGATCATTGATAAAGCCCGGCACGATACCGCCGCCATGCGCCACCGCCTTTTGCACCTCGTTGGCCGCCATACGGACCTGCTGCGCCGGCTCATCCAGCTCCAGATGCATCGGCGTCTGCATCGTCAAGGGCAACAAGGTCACCATCTCGCCGACCCCAGGACGCTCACTCAGGCTGGCCTCATTCAGATCCAGCTCATAGCGCTCACCGCGCAAGCCATTAGTCTTCACCGTTCGTGGCGTTAACGCATCCACCCGCAGCAGCGCCACGCGCTCCAGCTCACCATGCAAGAACAACAGCTGCTGGCGGATCTCGCGCTGATCGTACGCCACCTCTCTGGCGTACTCGCTCATCGCCGTCTGGATCAGCTCACGGGTGGGCAGATCGCGCCATAAGCAGTTGCGCAGGACCAAGATATCGGTGGGTGACACCGCCATGCGGCCATTAAAGAAGGCACTGGCTCTTAGCAGTGCGACGGATTTTTTCCAGCGCCGATCCGAGATATACAGATCCAACTCTGGATGTTCCTCCTGACGGGTCTCCACCAACCGCTTGAGTTGATAGATCTTCTCAAAGCAACTGTCTGGCAAGGAAACCTCCTTCACGGCCTGCTGCCAGTCGGCGTACTCTGCCTCGGTGATCTTCAGCTCCGCCGGCACCGGATCGGCGTACATGTCGGTGCTGTCGCTCACCATCTGCTTAAAATTCTGCTTCTGTGAGACCTTATCGGCGTACACCCGCAGCAGCATCCGATCGTACAAAGGCTCCAAGCTGGAGTCGCCATCAGGCAGCTCATTGGAGGCGGTGATCAACAACCGCATCGGCACCTTCAGCGTCTGGTTACCGTTGCGGTACACCTTCTCATTCACCACGGTGAGCAGGGTGTTCAAAATGGCCGGGCCAGCCTTCCAGATCTCATCGAGAAACACCACTGAGGCTTCCGGCAGATAGCCTTCGGTCAGGCGCTCGTAGCGGCCTTCATCCTTCAATGCCTGAATGGAGAGCGGACCAAACAGCTCCTCCGGGGTGGAGAAACGGTTCATCAGGTATTCAAACGCCCCGCCCTCTTCGAAGGCGTGCATGATCCGCCTCGCCACCAAAGATTTGCCGATCCCCGGCGGCCCCAGCAAAAATACACTTTCGCCGGTCAGCGCCGCCAACAAACACAGCTTAAAGGCACGGTCGCGCTCAAGGACACCGGAAGAAAGGGCTTGCACCAAGCGGGAGACCCGGATAGCTAGGCGTTGCTGTTCATCGTACATCTTTGATTGCCTTAGGTTTACATAGCTTCAATTTACGCATCCCCCATACACGCTGCAACAAACCCACTGGCAATTTCAGCGAAATGTGGCTCGAACAACAGGTTCTGGCAGAAAATGGAAGTGTTTGCTGGTAACGGCTGGGAAAAAAGCTTAATCACGCAGTCTTAGACTGCCGATGTTGCAACATCGGCCAGAGATCCCCTGCCTTGATCATGGCGATGGTAATGCGAGCCAAAGTGATCGCATCAGCCTCAGCATCGTGTTGCGGCTGCGCTAGCTCCACCCCATAGTGGGTCGCGACCTGATGCTGAGCGGGGTTGTCACGCTTGCTTTGGCAAAAGCCGAAACGGTAGTAGTCCGCCAGATTGAATAGGCCATTATGGAAAGGGTAGGGCACCCCCTTGGCGACAAAATCCGGCTCCAACAGCGCCCGCTCATCCCCCCAACACACCAGAGCATTCCAGCGCTGCGCCACGCCCCACTTCTCCCGCAGCAACTTGGCCACGTGCTCCAGGGCAAAGCCACGCTTATCCAGCGTCGCCTGGCTGATCCCGGTCAGCTGAAAGCAAAATGGTGTCACCTCGTGTCGGGTATTGTTGACGTAATAGCGACCGGTTCGATGGATCTCGAGCGTGTCGACGTCGATCTCGGCCAGCCCGATCTGGAAGATCTCCAGCGTCTGCGCCCGTTGATATTCTGGGTTATCCCAGCAGCTCAGCTCGGTATCAATGCAGAGGATCCGCTTGGCCATTGTGTTTCCTTATCGATAAAAAGGCGGGCCATGAATCAGGCCCGCCAATGGCGTTATTCTAACAAACTTAGCGGGGGCCGGAACCGCCGCGCGGCGCCCGGCATGCCGTCAACGGCCCAGATCAGGTCAATCAAAGCCCCAGTAAGCGCTCCAACCAGTTGCGCTCGCCGTCGTCTGCTCGCTCCGACTCAACACCGCCACAGCGGGCCGAGCTCGACCAGCTTTCTCTATCCGCCGGCAACGCCACCGCGCCACGGCAACGAGCCCCGACCGCCGCGCCGGTACGCGGCTCAAAATAGCCATCGACGATCTGGGGTGGGCGGGTCAACACCAAAGACAGCGGCTCACGCTCATCCAGATAACGCTGGTACAGCGGCAGCGCCGCCGAGCTGCCATACAGGCCGGCCGCACTGTTGTCATCGCGCCCGACCCAACTGATCACCACATCGCGATCGTCAAAGCCGGCGTACCACGCATCCCGACCATTACTGGTGGTGCCGGTTTTGCCCGCCAGGGTGACGTGCGGGAACTGGCGCCCTAACCGGGCCGCGGTGCCTTCCGACACCACCTTGGTCATGGCGTAGTTAGTCAGCCACGCCGCCCCGGCCGGCAACACCTGCTCCGATGGCGGAAGCTGCTCGACCAGGCGTTCGCCCTGCTTATTGAGCACATGGCCGATGGCATACAGCTCGCGGTAGCGCCCACCGTCTGCCAGGGTCTGATAGAGCTGCGCGACCTGAAGAGGACTGGCATCCAGCGCCCCCAGCAGCAGCGCCGGATTGGGTCGGATCCGCCCGGACCAGCCCGCCTTATATAGGGTCGAGCTGACCGCATCGAGTCCGATCGCCATGCCCAGATTCACCGTCGGCACGTTGTAGGACTTCACCAGCGCCTCCAGCAGCGACACCTCACCGCGGAAGGCCTTATCGACGTTCTGCGGCTCCCACACCTGACCATTGCTGCTTTTCATGCTGATCGGCTCATCCTTGAGCGGCGTCATCAGGTTGTACTGCTCCGGCGCTGCCAGTGCCGTCAGATACACATGAGGCTTAAGCAGTGAACCCACCGGTCGGCGTGCATCCAGCGCCCGGTTGAAGCCGCGGTAGTTGGGATCCCGATCCGCCACCACCGCCAACACACCGCCCTGATAGCGATCCACCACCACCATCGCCGCCTGCAGCTGATCGTCGTTGCGCTGGGCGATCAGATCGGCCATGCCCGCCTTCACCGCGCGCTCCGCCGCCTGTTGCGCCAAGGGATCCAGCGTGGTGTACACCTTCAGCCCGGATTGATGCAGCACGTTATCGCCAAAACGCTGAGCCAATTCACGCTGCATCAGGGCACGGAAGCCCGGCAACTTATGACGCTGACGCCAGTTAGGATCCCGCAGGGACAGATCACTGCTGACCTGCTGCTGGTAGTCGTGACTGCTGATCAGCCCCTGCTCCAACATCAGTTTCAGCACCAGATCCCGCCGCGCCTGCGCCCGCTCCGGAAAGCGCCACGGATTGTAATAACTGGGGCCTTTGATCATCGCCACCAGCAGCGCCTGCTGGGCCAGATCGATCTCATCCAGCGGCGTGCCAAAGTAGTGCCAGGCCGCCAAGCCGACGCCGTGCACCGCGATGGCGCCATCCTGCCCCATGTACACCTCATTGAGGTACGCCTCGAGGATCTCATCCTTGGGGTAGCGGAAATCGATGATCAGCGCCATCAGCGCCTCATTGGCCTTGCGCACAAAGGTGCGATCCCGGGTCAGGAAGAAGTTCTTAGCCAACTGCTGGGTCAGGGTACTGCCGCCCTGCACCGTCCGCCCGGCACGCAGGTTGACCACCGCCGCCCGGGCGATCCCCGACAGCGACACGCCGTGATGGTGATAGAAATCCTGATCCTCGGTGCGCAGCAACGCCTCCACCAGGGTCTCCGGGATCTCAGTGCGCGGCACAAACAGCCGATCCTCGGTCTCGCCGGTCAGGATCCGATCCAGCAGCAAGGGCTCGAGCTGCAAAAAGCCCAGATCGCGGCCATCATTGGAGCGCACCACTCGGTTCACCCGATTGCGCTCAAAGTGCACCATCACCTTAGTGGCGCCCTCATAGCCATTGGGGCCATCAAACGCCCGGCGGAACACCTCGATGCGATTCACCGCCACCGCGAACTCCCCCTCCGCGGCGGCGCGACCAGTATTGCGGTACCCCAGCAGCGCCAACTCATCCTTGAGCTGGCTATGGGTCACGGGCGCCCCCGGGTAGATCGCCATCGGCCGGGCAAACACCTGCGCCGGCAGGAAAAACTTCTGCCCCTCAAACTTGGCGGCGATCTGACTGTCCAGATAGATCCCATACAGTGCCAGCACCGCGATCCCCGCCAGCGCCCCCTTGCCCAGCAGGAGCAGCGCACGGCGCCACCAAGCGCCCTTGGCCGTCCCTGACGGCTTGCGCGCGCTCCGGCCGCGACCGGTTTTCTTCACTGCCGCCTTCTTGGCAGCAGGCTTGTTCGGGCTCTTTGGCATAATGCTTTGATAAACCTATTAACTGTGTTTCTTTACGCGCCGAGTCGGCAGGGTATTGGCCGGATCATCCGGCCACAGATGCTTGGGGTAACGCCCGCGCATCTCCTTCTTCACGTCTTGCCAGGCCCCTTGCCAAAAAGCGGCCAGATCCTCGGTGATCTGCAAAGGCCGTCGCGCCGGCGACAACAGCTCCAAGGTCACCGGCAGCTGGCCACGCGCCAATCGCGGAGTCTCAGACTGGCCGTAGATCTCCTGTACCCGCACCGCCAGTCTGACCCCGTCAGCGTGGTAGTGCAACGCAAGCGTACTGCCGGTCGGTACCGTCATCTGCTCCGGCAGCTCCTGCGCCAACAGCGCCTGGATCGCCCAAGGAATCCGGTTCTTTAATATGCCGTACAGATCCAACTTGGCCAAGGCAGCAAACTTGGTGATCCCATTGAGGTAGGGCACCAGCCACTGCTCCAGCGTCGCCAGCAGCTGCCCATCATCCAGTTGCGGCCAATCCTGCTCGCTGAGCAGGCGCCCCGCCAACGCCACCCGATGCTGCAGCGCGCGGCATTTGTCGTTCCAGGGCAGACAGTCCAAGCCGCGGCGACGGATCTCCGCCAGCAAGGCACGCTGATGATCCTCCGGCTCCAGATCGGTCAGCGGCTGGCGCGCCACGATCAACGCCCCCAGCCGGGTATGCAGCTCGGCACGCAGCACGCCGCTTTTGCGATCAAACTCCGCCTGACGCTGCCGCTCAAACAGATGCGGCGCCACCGCCTCCAGCGCACCGAGCTCCAGCTCCGCCGCGAGGAAGATCAGGCCATCGCTGCGCCCCGCCCGCTCATTGAGGCTGGCCACCGCCAAAAACGGCGTGCCCAACAGGGGATCCTGCTCCGCCAGCGTGGCCCCACTGCCATTGGACAGCTGATAGCGCAGGCCCTGATCGCGACACTGACCGATCCGATCCGGATAGGCCAGCGCCAGCAGCAAACCGGCCTCGCTGTGATGCGCCGCCACCGGCCGCGCCTTGATGCGACGGCCGAGCTGCTCAAACCAACGCTTGGCCATCTGGCCATGCCGACCCGCGTCCGCCGCACTGAGACGGCGGCCCAGATCCGCCCCCAGATCGCGCCCACGCAAGGGATCGCCCTCCTCGATCACCGCCGCGATCAAACACGCCAACTTGAGCGCACCGGGGATCTCCGCCTCCAACTGCGCCGCACGCAGCAGCATCAAGCCCTGACGCGGATCGGCCCCCAGCTCATGCACCTGCCGCCCCAGCCGGGTCAGCTTGCCCTCCGAGCCCAGCAATCCCAGCTGGGTCAACAGCTGCGCCGCCTTGATCAATGCATTGGCTGGCGGCGGCGTCAGCCACGCCAGCTCCTGCGCCGTGCTGCCCCAAGCCGCCAGCTCCAGCACCAACGCGGTCAGATCGGCCCGCTGGATCTCCGCCGTCTCCGCCTCGGCCAGCCCCTGCTGCATCGCTTCGCTCCACAGCCGCACACAGTGCCCCGGCATCAAACGACCGGCCCGGCCCGCGCGCTGCGCCGCCGACGCCCGGCTGATCCGCACCGTCTCCAAGCGGCTCTGGCCACTGCGCAGATTGAAGCTGGCGCGGCGCTGCAACCCCGCGTCCACCACCACGGAGATCCCCTCAATGGTCAGACTCGACTCGGCGATGTTGGTGGCCAGCACCACCTTACGCAGGCCCGGCGCCGGCGGCTGAACCGCCGCGTCCTGCTCCTTCGGCGCCAATTGGCCATACAAAGGGCAGATCAAAACCTCCTCCGGCAGCCGCTCGGCCAGTTGCTCCGCCGCACGGCGGATCTCGCCCATGCCCGGCAGGAACACCAAGATATTGCCGTCGCGCGCCGCCAGCTGACGTCGAACCTGCGCCACCAGATCATTGAGCCAAAACGACGGATTGGCCGGAGCGGCATACTCCACGCTCACCGGATAGCTGCGTCCTTCGCTTTCCAGCAGCACCGCATCCGGCAGCAACTGGGCCAAGGGCTGGCCCTCGAGCGTGGCCGACATCAGCATCACGCGGAGATCGTCGCGCAAGCCCCCCTGCACCTCCAGTGCCAGCGCCAGCGCCAGATCCGTCGCCAGATGACGCTCATGCACCTCATCGAACAGGATCAGCGCCACGCCTTCCAGCTCGGGATCGGCCTGGATCATCCGGGTCAGCACCCCTTCGGTGATCACCTCCAGCCGCGTCTCCGGCCCAACACGGGTCTCACCGCGCACCCGCAAGCCAACGCGTTGCCCTACTTTCTCGCCCAGCTGCGTCGCCAGATAGCGAGCGATCATCCGCGCCGCCAGACGCCGCGGCTCCAGCAGCAGGATCTTGCCGTCGATCTGCGACCAATCCAGCATCGCCAGCGGCAACGCCGTCGACTTCCCTGCGCCGGTCGGAGCTTGTAAGATCAGCTGGTTATGGCTTTGCAGTGCGTGGCGGATCGGATCAAACAGATCCACAATGGGCAACTTGGACACAGATAGGGCTCATTCAGTCAAACAGGCCGACAGTGTACTGAGCGCCTGCCGACTGTCCAATGTTCGCCGCCCCGGCCGGCGACTTTTTCACACACCAGCGTTCTTGATAGCGGGAGAATTGGATGGCACAACGACTGTTTTTCGCCTTACCGGTCGCGCGCACCAGTCAGTTGGCCCTGCTCAAGTTGCAGAGCCAACTGGCCCAGGCCGGCATCCATGGCCGGATGATCCCCGCCACCAATTTTCATCTGACCCTGGCCTTCCTCGGCAGCGTCACCGCAAGCCAGAAAGACGCGTTGCTGGCCCGGCTGGCGGATCTGACCGTGCCGGATCTGCACCTCGAGCTGGATACCCTGCACTACTGGGCCAAACCCGGCATTGTCGCCCTAGGCGCCCGCCGCACCCCGATCGCGCTGGGCCAACTGGCGACCCAGTTACAGCAGGACGCCTATCAGCACGGGCTGCACCCAACCCGGCACGCTTTTCGCCCCCACATCACCCTGTTTCGCGGCGCCTCGGCGCTGCTGCCAGATCTTGCCCATGTGCCAGAGCAACCCATCGTCATGACCAGCCACAGCGTCGAACTCATGGTGTCGGTGAACGGCCCGGCCGGCGTGGAGTACCACTGTCTAAAACGTTGGCAGCGGTAACGAAACAGAGAGCACAGCGTACGTCCGATACGCAGCGTCGGACAGCGCTCGCCCACGGCGTGGGCCTTACCTGCCGCTCTCGCAGCACATTCGTGACTCGAAACGCGAAGCGCCCAAGTACAAAAACGCCGAAGCAGATAGGCTTCGGCGTTTTTGCATGCTCCCCTTTCCGTCGCTTAAGCGTCCTGCAGCAACTTTGCCACGGTGAGCATGCCCAAAGCGGTGGCGCCTTCATGGTTGAGGCCATTGCCGCCGACATACGCGCCCGCCAGATCGATGTGGATCCAGCCTTTAGGCGGCGTCCCGGCAAAACGGCTGAGGAAGCCCGCGGCATTGGAAGCCCCGCCCGCGCCGCCCCCTTTCTGAGTGGTGCTGTTAGCAGTATCGGCAAACACCGACGGACATTTGTCCGCGTGCAGCGGCGCCAACGGCAAACGCCACAGGCCTTCATCCACCGCCGCCGCCGCGGCCAGTGCGTCAGTGGCCGCGCTGTCGCAGGGGGTAAACAGGGCGTTGTAATCGCTGCCAACCGCGGTCATGGCGGCACCGGTCAGGGTGGCGGCATCGATAATGCGCTCAGCACCGGCCTCATTCGCCGCCATCAGGCCGTCCGCCAGCACCAAGCGGCCCTCGGCGTCGGTATTGACGATCTCGACACTGGTGCCGTTCTTATAGTGCAGGATATCGCCCAGTTTGTAGGCGTGACCGGAGATCAGGTTCTCGGCACAGCACAGGTACAGCTTGACCCGCTTGTTCAGGCCCTGCTTAATGGCCAGCTTCAACGCCGCCGAGACGGTGGCGGCACCGCCCATGTCACACTTCATGGTCACCATCCCGGCGGACGGCTTGATCGAGTAGCCCCCCGAATCAAAGGTGATCCCTTTGCCCACCAGCGCCACGGACACCGGCGCATTGGCATCACCGGTCGGGTTGTAATCCAGCTCCAGCAAGACCGGTGGCCGCTCCGAACCCCGGCCCACTGCGTGAACGCCGATCCACCCCGCCGCCAGCAAGGCATCCCCGACAATACGACGGGTAGTGACGTGCTCCGGCGCCGCGGCACTGATCCGCTCGGCCACCTCGTCCGCCAACACTTCCGGGCTCAGCGCTTCCGGACTGGCATGAGTCAGAGATTTGAGCCATAAAGCCGCATCGCGCTGCGCGTCCAGTGACTCGGCGTCGCTGGCCCAGGCGATGGTGCCCGGCTCCAACGCCTCGCCAAAGCCGCAGGCAAAGCGCCACTGCAAGGCACGGGTCCAGCCTTCACCGGACAAGGCCACATCCCGGATCCCCTGGCCGGTGAGTTTGCGCGCGGCGGACTGAATGATCCGCGCCGGCTCCCCCTCACTCAGATGGATGCAGGCCCCCTCGCCGCTGAAACTGATCTTGCTCTTACCCCATTGCGCCGGGGCCGGTTGGTCGCTCAATACGACGTTGAGGATCTCACTCATGCTCTATTCCTTGAATAACTGTTAGCTGTCATCGATCCAGTGTAACATTCTGTCTCATTGGCGCAGCGGCCCATTCACCGTCGCATTCAATGCCTTTACCAGCTGAGCATTCCTACCGGCATATTCGTTGCAGACAATCGGCAAAACCGAACAAAAGGCGGATTTTTAACGTGGTAAAGTGCGCCTTCGCCCGAGGAGCCGAATACCGATGGAATTCTCCACCCCGCTTGATAGTGCCACTCTGATCAAACGCTACAAACGCTTTCTCGCTGACGTCACATTGCAAGACGGCAGCGAAACCACCCTACATTGCCCCAATACCGGCGCCATGACCGGTTGCGCTGGCGTCGGCTGGCGAGTCTGGTACTCCACCTCTGACAACCCCAAACGCAAATACCCCTGTACGTGGGAGTGGGTCGAGAGCGATCGGGGCGATCGCATCATGGTCAACACGGCGCGGGCAAATGGGTTAGCGGAAGAGGCGATCCGAGCTAAACTGCTGCCGATCTTATCCAGTTATGACGTCATAAAACGGGAAGTAAAGTACGGCGCAGAGAACAGCCGGATCGATCTGCTGCTACAGGGAGCCGATGGCATCGACTGCTACGTCGAAGTCAAAAATGTCACATTGCTAGGCCAGGATGGTCAGGGCTACTTTCCCGATACGGTCACCACCCGGGGTCAAAAGCATCTGCGCGAGCTGATGACCATGGTGCAGGCGGGCCAACGGGCGGCCATCCTCTTTATCGTGCCGCACACAGGGATCCAACGGGTCGCGCCCGCCGTACATATCGATGAGGATTATGCCCGATTGTGCCATCAGGCCCAGCAGGCCGGGGTTCAGTTTTATGCCGTTGGCTGCGACATGGATCCCCAGTCGGTGAAGCCGGTGACGACTTTACCGGTCTTAATACCAGATGTAGCGGAAAAATAATGACCTAGCCCCAATATGGACGGTAAACGTGAATATGACGCAACTCCAGGCGCTTGCGAATGTGTGACTTGCGTGTTATACCGCTCAATTGATTTGTTCTAGCTAGCAATCTGGTTCGCAAGGATTTGCGCAAACGAGATCCATCTGGTATATGTACCGCCCCAATCAGAGGATTGCCTCTCGTATTTAGTAACAGGAGACGCCTGATGCCGCAGGGCAAGACAAAGAAAATCGGCGTATTGGCATACGCCAACGTGGAGCCTTACCGCGAAAGTGCCGGTGAGGAATACATGAACGAGAAGCAACTGGCTCACTTCAAAACCATCCTGGAAGCCTGGCGCAACCAGCTGCGTGAAGAAGTTGACCGCACCTTGCACCACATGCAGGACGAAGCGGCCAATTTCCCTGATCCAGTGGATCGCGCTGCCCAGGAAGAAGAGTTTAGCCTGGAACTGCGCACTCGCGACCGCGAACGTAAGCTGATCAAAAAGATCGAAAAGACCCTGGTGAAAGTCCAGGAAGACGACTTTGGTTTCTGCGATTCCTGCGGGATCGAGATCGGCATCCGCCGGCTTGAAGCCCGTCCAACAGCCGATCAATGCATCGACTGTAAGACGCTGGCAGAGATCAAAGAGAAGCAGATGGTCGGCTAAAGCCGAACACTGCAGAGACGGGAGGCTTGGCCTCCCGTTTTTCATGGTTGCCACTCAACAACACCAGCCCATGCCAACAGCTCCCCATTCCGGCTACATCGGCCGTTTCGCCCCCTCTCCCTCCGGTCCCTTGCACTTTGGCTCACTGATCGCCGCCGTCGGCAGCTATCTGCGTGCCCGCAGTCAGCAGGGTCAGTGGTTGGTGCGAATGGAAGATCTGGATCCGCCCCGAGAGATCGCCGGTGCCGCGGACGATATCCTGCGCACACTGGAGCACTACGGGCTGTACTGGGATGACACCGTGCTCTATCAGAGCCAGTGCCATGACCGCTACGAGCAGCACCTGTCCGAGCTGCTGCAGCACGGAGAAGGCTATTACTGCCAGTGCACCCGCAAGCGGATCAAAAGCATCGGTGGGCTGTATGACGGTCACTGCCGTACGCTGGCGCTGCCCGCCGACGGCTGTGCCATCCGGCTGCACAACCGCATCGGCATCGACCACTTCGTCGATGGCCTGCTCGGACCGATCCAGACCGACGTCGCGTTTGCCCGCGAGGACTTTATCCTCAAGCGCCGCGACGGTTTGTACGCCTATCAGTTAGCGGTGGTGTTGGACGATCACGCCCAGCGGATCACCGAAGTGGTGCGAGGCAACGATCTGCTCGAAGCCACGGTGCGCCAGCTGTCGCTGTTCCAGCAGCTCGGCTGGTCAGCGCCGGCCTTTTTGCATCTGCCACTGGCGGTGCAGGCCGACGGCAACAAGCTGTCCAAACAAAATCACGCTCCCGCGCTGAGCGCGACGGAATTGAGCAGCAACCTGGCGCTGGCGCTGGCGTTTTTGGGTCACCCCGCTCCGTCAGAGCTGCAACGTGCGCCGGTCAACGAACAGCTCGAATGGGCCGTCACGCAATTTCAGGTAGACCAACTGCCGCAACAACGCCAGATCTTGGCGCCAAAAGCGGGCTAACCGAGCCAGAACGGCTTATCATTTAATCGGCCGTGGTATATCATTGCGCGCCATAATCGCAGCGTGCCCAGCGCACGCATTAACAGGCAGGAAATCAACGAGGTGTCCCATTCTTAAGCGCCTGACTTCACTGGCAAAACGCTTGATCGGCAGCGGTAACGCCGCCTCAGCTGACGCCAAACTGGCGGTGATCCCCCGCAAAGCTCACGGGATCTCCCGCAACGACATCAGTGAAAATGCACTGAAAGTCCTCTATCGACTGCATAAAGCGGGCTTTGAAGCCTACCTGGTCGGCGGCGGTGTCCGCGATCTGCTTTTGCGTCACCAACCGAAAGACTTTGATATCGCCACCAGCGCCACACCGGAGCAGGTTCGCCGCTTATTCCGCAACTGTCGCCTGGTTGGCCGTCGCTTCCGTCTGGCCCACATCCTGTTTGGCCGTGACATCATCGAAGTGGCGACCCTGCGCGGTCACCACCAAGAAGACGACACGCACGCCAAGAAGGACGATGCCGGCCGTCTGCTGCGCGACAACGTCTATGGCAGCATTGATGAAGATGCCGAGCGCCGTGACTTCACGGTCAACGGCTTGTACTACGACATCAGTGACTTCAGCGTCCGTGACTACTTCGGTGGCATGGAAGATCTCAAGGCCCGTCGTCTGCGCCTGATCGGCGATCCCGAGACGCGCTATCGCGAAGATCCAGTACGGATGATCCGCGCGGTTCGTTTCGCCACCAAGCTCGACTTCTCCATCGACAAGTCTGCTGCCAAGCCGATCCCGAAGATGGCGCATCTGATGAACACCATCCCACCCGCCCGCCTGTTTGAGGAAACCCTCAAACTGCTGATGGCCGGCAAGGGCTTGGAAAACTTCCGCATGCTGCGCCAGTACGGCTTGTTTGAGCCGATGTTCCCGATGCAGGAGCAACTGCTCAAGCGCGATCCGGGCGGCCGAGCCGAGCGCCTGATCGAAGCGATGCTGACCAACACCGATGAGCGGATCGCCGCCGAGAAGCCGGTAACGCCCGCGTTCATCTACGCCGCATTGCTGTGGTACGTGGTCGAAGAGCAGGCCGAGAAGAAGCGTCAAAAGGGCGTACCGCCCTACGATGCCTTGACCGCAGCCAGTGGCGAAGCCATTGGCAAGCAGTGCAAGACCGTCTCGCTGCCGCGCCGCTTCACCACCCCGGCGCAAGAGATCTGGCAACTGCAGGAGCGTTTGGGTAAACGCGCCGGCGCCCGTGCCTTCCGCCTGGCAGAGCACCCGCGCTTCCGCGCCGCCTACGACTTCCTGCTGCTGCGCGCCGAAGCGGAGCAAGACGAGCAGTTGCTGGATCTGGCCCGCTGGTGGACCCAGTTCAATGACGCCAACGAACAGGGCAAGCGCCAACTGGTGCGCGCGCTGGGCAGCGATGGTAATCGCCGTCGCCGTCGTCCGCGTCGCCGCAAGCCTGCGGCGAACAGTGACGCATGATCCGTTGCTTCATTGGCCTGGGCAGCAACCTGGGCAACGGCCCCGCCACCTTGGCCCGCGCGATCGCCGCGCTGGCCGAACTGCCGGGGATCCGCCTGATCGATCGCTCCAGCCTCTACACCAGCCCGCCGATGGCGGGTTTGGCGCAGCCGGATTACACCAACGCGGTAGCGGCGATCGATACGGATCTGGCACCGCTTGATCTGCTCGATGCCCTGCAACAGATCGAAAACCAGCTGGGCCGCGAGCGCCATGAGCGTTGGGGCGCCCGCACCCTGGATCTGGATCTGCTGCTGTATGGCGACGAACAGCTGACCTGCGAACGTTTGACTGTGCCCCACTACGGCATGGCAGAGCGCGCGTTTGTGCTGATTCCCATGTTTGAATTGGCCCCAAATCTGCGCCTGCCTGACGGCCGTCAATTGGCCAGCCTGCTGGCCCTATGTCCGCCGCAGGCATTAGCGCAGCTCGCCTAAGCCTGCGCGAACGCCACGGACGATCTCGGCCATTCGGACATTGAAATCGCCCCTCAGTTTGTCATATAACGGGCCTTCCTAATCTGGAAGGCCCGTTTTTTTATGGACAAAATGACCACTGCCAGCCTGGCGAAGATGAAGCGTGAGGGCAAAAAATTTGCCTCACTGACCGCCTACGACACCAGCTTTGCCGCCGCGTTCGCGGCCCAAGGGGTACCGGTTTTGTTGATCGGCGACAGCCTAGGCATGGTGCTGCAGGGCGCCGACGATACTTTGAAGGTGACGGTCGAAGAGATCGCCTACCACACCCGCTGTGTCAGCAAAGGCGCCCCCAATGCGCTGGTGATCGCCGACATGCCCTTCATGAGCTACGCCACGCCGGAGCAAACCTATCAAAACGCCGCCGAGCTGATCCGCGCCGGGGCCCAGATGGTCAAACTGGAGGGCGGCGACTGGCTGCTGGAGACCGTGCGTGGACTCACCCAGCGCAGCGTGCCTGTGTGTGCCCACCTCGGCCTGACGCCGCAATCGGTGCACGTCTTTGGCGGCTTTAAGGTGCAGGGGCGCAGCGAGGAAGCGGCGCAAGCGATCCTGGATCAAGCCCTGCGCCTGCAAGACGCCGGTGCCGCCATGCTGGTGCTGGAATGCGTCCCGACCGAGCTGGCCCGCCGTGTCACCGAGGCCCTAACCATTCCGGTGATCGGGATCGGCGCAGGCCCCCACACCGACGGCCAGATCCTGGTGATGCACGATCTGCTCGGGATCAGCTCCGGCTACATCCCCAAATTCTCCAAGAACTACCTGGCCCTGACCGGCAACATCCATGCCGCCGTCGCCGCCTATGTGGAGGAGGTCGAGCACGGCCGCTTCCCCAGCCCAGAGCACAGCTTTAGCTAACGGAGGAGCGATGCAGACCTTTAACGATCCCATCCGCTTACAGCAGATGATCCGCCAATGGCGCAGCGAAGGCCTGAAGGTGGCCTTTGTGCCGACCATGGGCAACCTGCACGATGGCCACATTGAGCTGGTGCACCAGGCTCGTGCCCGAGCCGATAAGGTGGTCGCCAGCATCTTCGTCAACCCGATGCAGTTCGGTGAAGGCGAAGATCTGGACGCCTACCCGCGCACCCTGGAAGCGGATCAGCAGCGTCTGGTCAGCGCCGGTTGCGATCTGCTGTTTACCCCGGAAGCCGCGCTGCTCTATCCGGGCGGCCTGCAGGTACAAACCTATATCGAAGTGCCGTCGCTGACGACCATCCATTGCGGCAGCAGCCGTCCCGGCCATTTCCGCGGGGTCGCCACCGTAGTGTGCAAGCTGTTCAATCTGGTGCAGCCGGATCTCGCCTGCTTTGGCAATAAAGACTATCAACAGCTGGCCGTGATCCGCACCCTAGTGCGCGATCTCAACATGCCGGTGCAGATCCTCGGGGTCGATACCGTGCGCGATCCCGACGGCCTGGCGATGAGCTCGCGTAACGGCTACCTCACCGAAGCCGAGCGCGCCATCGCCCCTGGCCTTAAGCGCACCCTCGATGCCCTCGCCGACATTCTGCGCGCCGAAGGGGTAACGCGCCGCGCCACCCTCGAGCAACTGTCCGAGCAGCGCCTGCAAGAGAGCGGCTTTCGGCCGGACTTTATCCGGATCTGCCACGCCGACACGCTGCAGCCTGCCGAGCCCGGCGACAGCCAGCTGGTGATCCTGGCCGCCGCCTACCTCGGCCAGGCCCGCCTGATCGACAACCTAACCGTAGAAATTCGCCGCTGATCTGATACCATGCGGCGCCAACAAATAATTAACATCCATCTGGATGCATGCAGGAAATGGACACAGGGAGTTTTTGATATGCAACGCACTTTGCTGAAAGGGAAGCTACACCAGGCCCGCGTGACCCACGCCGAGCTGGAATACGAAGGCTCCTGCGCCATCGATCAGGATCTGCTAGATGCCGCCGGGATCCTGGCGTACGAACAGATCGAGATCTACAACATCGACAACGGCGAACGCTTCAGCACCTACGCCATCGCCGGCGAGCGCGGCTCCAAGATCATCTCCGTCAACGGCGCCGCCGCCCACAAAGCCAGCCCGGGCGATCGGGTGATCATCTGCGCCTACGTCGGGCTGAGCGATGAGCAAGCCCAGCGCCATCAACCGGATCTGGTCTACCTGGATGCGGACAACAACATGAAAGGGATCGGCTCCGAGATCCCCACCCAGGCGGCGTGATCTCTGAAAGCTATCTGCTGATAGCTATCAGCCGTCAGTGATAAGCGATCAGTAAGAGCCGAGCGAGAACCGAACAAGGGCAGAGCAAGAGCAGGTACCGCCGCTCTTGCTCTTGCTGACAACAGATCGCTTGTCGCTTAGTGCAGCTATTCAACGCCCTTGCTCTCACTGACCGCTGACAGCTTAAAGCTTATGGCTGCTGCTCTGACTGATCGCTGATCAACTTACAGCTTACGGCTGCCCTTCTGACTCATCACCCAACCCAGCGGCTCAAAATAAGCCAGCAATGCCGTGCGGATCCGCTGCAGATGCTCAGCATCCGGAAACGCCCCTGCCTGAGCCAACTCACTCTGCTTGGTGCCACTGACCAGATAAACATTCTTGATCCGCTCATCACTCTGGATCGCCGCCTCAAACGCCCGCGCCATCATCTCCGTCGGCAAGCTGTAATAACGCCGCCCCAATTGGCTGGCCAAGCGACGATCTAACGCCACGCTGCGACGCACATAGTCATGACGATCGTCCCCCTCGGGCGTCAGCAGCACCGCAGCAAACACCGCCTCCAACCGCTGATTGAGCGGATGCGGCTTGGGCTGGCGCGGCTGCAGAAACTGACTGCTGGCCATCGCCATCAAGCCTTTATCCCCCACATGGGCCGGATAGAGTTTGGCCGCAATGTAATGATCGAACGAATGCCACCATTCGTGCGCCAACGCACCAGCTCCGGCGTTCTTAGCCAGTGCCAGCGTGCGCGAGCCCGGGGCATAGTGGGCCTGCGCGCCGGGCTGGCCACCCGTGCCAAAAGCGAGATCCAACTGACCACGCAGTCCCAGCAGCGACGGCGGCACATTCAGCAGAAAGGCCAGATCCGCCAGCGCATCAAACACCAGGTTGGCAGCGATCACCTTCTCCTGCTTTTGCACCCAGGCTCCGATGGTGATCGCCCCAAAGCCAAATTGCGCCTTAATCTCACCAAAGGAGACATCTTCGCCATGGCGGTAATCGGGGCCACGGCGATAGTAGGCGCGCCGCAATCCGGTTGAGGTTTTCTCTGTCATGGCAGGCATGATCCGCTGCCCCGGCCAACAGCACAAGTCTGGCGCTCCATGCCTCGCGATCTCCCTACGTCCAGCACGAACACAGGGAAGTTTACAGCCGCACCTGAATCGTTCCGAATCGGACTTGCGCCCCGCCCTACGGATACGTTATAAGCAACGTCAATTACAGCATTGATAAAAGTTACGGCGCCACTGAGTGTCGTACCGGCTCTGTTTACCTGCACGAGAACCTGAACATGTCCCACACCGCCGAGCTGCTCACCCCAGCCAGCCCCGCCCCACAGGCGCCCCAATCACACGACAGAACCGCCTGCCGCACCGAGCATGATCTGCTGGGCAGCCGTGAAGTGTGCAACAACAGCTATTACGGCATTCACACCCTACGGGCGATGGACAATTTTCAGATCTCCGGCACCCGCATCAACGATGTGCCCGAGTTTATCCGAGGCATGGTGCAGGTGAAAAAAGCCGCCGCCCTGGCCAACCGCGATCTGCTGGCGATCCCCACCCAGGTGGCCGATCACATCGTCGCGGCTTGCGATAAGATCCTGGACGAAGGCGTCTGCATGGATCAGTTCCCGACTGATCTGTTCCAAGGCGGGGCCGGCACCTCGGTCAACATGAACACCAACGAAGTGGTGGCCAACCTGGCGCTGGAGCTGATGGGTCACGCCAAGGGCGAGTACCAGCACATCAACCCCAACGATCACGTCAACCACAGCCAGTCGACCAACTGCGCCTACCCGACCGGGTTCCGTATCGCCCTGCTGGCCGCCATCGACACCCTGATCGCCGAGTTTGAACGACTGCAAGGTGCCTTTATGGCCAAAGGCACTGAGTTCTCCGACGTGCTCAAGATGGGCCGCACCCAGTTGCAGGACGCCGTGCCGATGACCGTGGGCCAAGAGTTCACCGCCTTTGGCGAGCTGATCCGTGAAGAGGTGAAAAACCTCAAGCATATGGCGGCGCTGCTCAACGAAGTGAATCTGGGCGCCACCGCCATCGGCACCGGACTCAACACGCCGGCCGGTTACTCCGAGTTGGCCATCGGCCATCTGGCCCGCATTACTGGCCGTCCACTGGTCAAAGCCCACAACATGATTGAGGCCACCTCCGACTGTGGTGCCTACGTCATGGTGCAGGCCGCGCTAAAGCGCACTGCGGTCAAGCTGTCGAAGATCTGTAACGATCTGCGTCTGCTCTCCTCCGGCCCACGCACCGGCCTCAAAGAGATCAACCTGCCAGAGATGCAGGCGGGCTCCTCCATCATGCCGGCCAAGGTCAACCCAGTGATCCCGGAAGTGGTTAATCAGATCTGCTTTAAGGTGATCGGCAACGATCTGACCGTCACCATGGCCGCCGAAGCGGGCCAGCTGCAGCTCAACGTGATGGAGCCGGTGATAGGCCAAGCTCTGTTTGAGTCGATCAAGCTGATGCAAAACGGCAGCGCCACGCTGCGCAGCAAGTGCATCGACGGCATTAGCGTGAACGCCGAACGCTGCGCCGAGCACGTGTTCAACTCCATCGGGATCATCACCTACTTGAACCCGATCATCGGCCACCACGAAGGCGATATCGTTGGCAAGATCTGCGCCGAAACCGGACGCAACGTGCGCGAGGTGGTGCTAGAACGCGGCCTGCTGACCGAAGCCCAGCTCGATGAGATCTTCTCGGTGCAGAACCTCATCGCCCCGGCGTATTCGGGCAAGCGCTACAGCTAAGTCTGCGGCATAGCACTTGCGAATCACGACTCGCTGATCCGACGATTGCGCGCGCCCAGCATCATGCACAGTCGAAATCCCTACCGGAGTCCGGTGGGGATTTTTGCTTTTTAGGGATAGGAGTTGAAGCTAGGTGAAGTCGAGTGTTGGGACGGGCGGCACCGTAAGGCGACTTGCGCTGGCACCATATTCCTAGTCACAGTGACAACAACCAAAGCAAGCGGTAGTGCTCAGAATCGTGTGTCATTTGCTTAAAATCAATCCAAAAGAAATAGTAAATAATCAAACCGATTTTCGACATAGGAGCCGCCATTAAGGCACCTCGCTCAGGCCTAGACCTGACCGGTAAAGGTGGCATCCTGACGCGCCTTATCAAGCAACTCACCGAAGCTGCCCTCAAGGTCGAACTGGACCTGCATCTAGCCAAGGAAGGCTCCAATAATCGCAAAAACAGCATGCTAAGGAGCAAGCTTCAGTCCGCTGTTACTTTCTTGTTTTCCTGCCAATTGCACAGCCTCAGATCCCGATGGCCACGGTACACAGTTACCCCAAACCCTTTGCACTGCTTCTCGCAACGCGTCAGACTTGCTCCACCCCCTTTCGACTTTCAGGCGCTCATGACTCCAGCCCACGCACTGCTGCAACAACACTTTGGATTTTCAGACTTTCGTCCCGGCCAGGAAACGGTGATAAACGCCCTGCTAGAGGGACAGAGCGCTGCGGCGATCTTCCCCACTGGCTCCGGCAAGTCCTTGTGTTATCAGTTGCCCGCGCTGGCGCTGCCCAATCTGACCTTGGTGATCTCGCCTTTGCTCGCCCTGATGCAGGATCAACTGGCGTTTCTTAAAGGCAAGGGGATCGCCGCGGCGACCATCGACTCCACTCAGACCTACGACGAAGCCCAGGCGGTGATGCGGCAGGTACGGGACGGTCAGATCAAGGTGCTGATGATCTCGGTCGAGCGCCTCAAGAACGAACGCTTCCGCCGCTTCCTGGCACAAGTGCCGCTGTCCCTGCTGGTGGTGGACGAAGCCCACTGTATCTCCGAGTGGGGCCACAACTTCCGCCCGGATTACCTCAAGCTGCCCGCCTACTGCCAGCAGTTTCGTATTCCCCAGGTGCTGCTGCTCACCGCCACCGCCACGCCGCAGGTGATCACCGACATGGCCGCCAAATTCCACATTGCCAAGTCCAACATCACCACCACCGGCTTCTACCGACCGAACCTGGACTTAAGCGTTGAAGCAGTGGCGCCTAATCAGCGCCTCGGCCGTCTGGCCGAGTACCTGGACAGCCGCCGTGACCAGGCCACCATCGTCTACGTCACCCAGCAGCAAACCGCCGAGACGGTGGCCGACAGCCTGACGCAGGGCGGGCACAACGCCTGTGCTTATCACGCCGGACTGGATCACGAGCGGCGCATGCAGATCCAGCAAGGCTTTATGGCCGGGCGGCTCAACACCATCGTCGCCACCATCGCCTTCGGCATGGGGGTCGATAAGGCAGATATCCGTCAGGTCATTCACTATGACTTGCCCAAATCGGTGGAGAACTACTCGCAGGAGATCGGCCGCGCCGGGCGCGACGGCCAGCGCAGTGAATGCCTGGTGATGGCCAATCAGGCCAACCGCAGCGTGCTGGAAAACTTCGTGTTTGGCGATACGCCGGAGCGCAGCGGCATTGAAACCGTGCTGGGGGAGATCGCTCAGGCCGGGCCACAGTGGGAGCTGATGGGCAACGCCCTCTCCACCGCCAGCAACATCCGCCCGTTGCCGCTGCGCACCTTGCTGGTGTACCTGGAGATGGCCGGACTGATCTCGCCGCAGTACAGCTACTTCGCCGAGGTAAAATTCAAGCTCTTGGTCAGCGACGGCGAGCTACTGGGCCGCTTTCAGGGCGAACGTCGGGTGTTCTTGGACGCCCTGCTGGCCAACAGCCCCAAGGGCCGTACCTGGTATCAGGCGGACTTCGAGGCGCTGCACCAAGCCTACGGCAGTGATCGCAGCCGGGCGCTGACCGCGTTGGAGTATCTAGCGGATCAAAAGCTGATCGAGCTGCAAAGCAAGCAGATGACCGAGGTCTATCAGGTGGCGCAGCCGCTGCCGGACTTAGCGGCACTGACCGAGCAGCTCATCGGCCAATTTGAGCAGAAAGAGCACAGTGAGGTCGCCCGCATCGAGCACATGCTGGCCCTGCTGCAAACCGGCCAATGCGTCAGCCATGCCCTGGCCGACTACTTTGGCGATGCGCAGGCGCCCAAGCAGTGCGGCCACTGCTCCGCCTGCCGCGGCCACGCCGCTCACCTGCCCGCGCCACAGCACCCGGAGTTACCGGGCACCGATCAGCTGCAACACTGGCTCGCGCCGCTGAGCCAGAAGGTGCACAGCGAATTTCAGCAAACGCTCAGCGCCACCCTGGCCGCGCGCTTCCTCACCGGCCTACCCTCGCCCTGGTTGACCAAATTGAAGGTGCGCAATCTCGATGGCTACGGCGCGCTGGAGCGGGTGCCGTTTGCCTTAGTTAGACAAAAAGTGAACTCGCTTAACCACTAAAAAAGGCATCTTTTGATGCCTTTTTTATCCACCACCACTGAATAGGGCTCAGTCGGCTAGAATCTCAGCCCTAAACCCAGGGATAAGTAACTCGCATCTTGATCAACGACGGTATATTCCAGCTCAATCTGAAGTGCATCGAAATTAATCCCGCCACCAACGCCAAAGGAAAGGCCTGTATCACTTGAGGCTGAGTACCCACTGCCAACCTTAGCATCAACAAACCCACCACGAAGCTTATAGTAAATCTCATCACCGCTGCGGAATGCCGCATAAACACCCTGCGTATTGTAATTAGGTCCCTTGGAACTACTCGAAGGGTATTTAAGCTCACCGCTAAAACGCTCGTACTCCACGGCGATATGTTCGTTAAATCCATATCCGGCATAAAAGCCGACCGTCTTTCCTCCATCAAAATAATTATCAAGCTGTTTGCTCGTCAATATCTCACCGGGCTTAACACCCAAATACAGGAACCCAGATGATTTATTTACACCACTTGCCACTTCTTGCGTCCGCTTGATTTGTCGAAGCTCTCTTCTGGCTTCAGCCCGAACCTCCCCACTAACCGTTTGATCTCTCGCCACTTGCTCTAGTGCCTTTCTGCGCTCCTGTTCTTTCAAGCTTGGTGCCCCAGCATCTGAAGCCTGTGCTGTTGATAAGCAAAGCAGGCAAGTACCCACCCATAGAGTAAATATTCGGCCCATAGAGTTCCCTTCATCATCGATATATAGACGGCCGCATCATAAAGGTATTTCACCAACAACAGCTTACCCCCCTAACTGGTGACTCGGCATTTTGGCTATGGATCACAAACTTCACTCTCTTCTATCATGGAAGTAGCTACACCATTTTCATACAAGAGCTCACTCTCATCTGCTACAAACTAAGCTCATAAAAATGGTTGCTAATCGGATCTAAGTACTACGTCCTTGTCCTCCCAGTTCCGCTATCGATAGGACGCATAGGGCCATCGATACGGGTCTCGTGACCGGACGCAAAGCACCGTGATAGGGTCTGTTAACGCCCTGTCACCGGACGACGGGAAATTCTAAACAGAACAGGAATTTGCCCGGCGTTTCGCCCCAGCACTGAGCCTTGCAGCCCTGCTTACTTTCACCCTATCGACGCCTGCCCTCGCAAGCGATCCCTCTCAGGCAATCGAGCAGGAAGTGCCGCACCCAGTGCTGGCCCAAATAGAACACATCAATCAGGCCATCCGCGAAGGCGATAAAGTCCTATACGCTTCCGTCTACAGCGAAGATGTACTGTTCACTTTTTCTGAGAACGGCAAGCTGTACCCTCGCGACCAGTTGCTGAAAAACGTCAAACCTGCCCCGAATTTCCGTCCTATGAACGACGAGTTTCTCGTGCACGATTATGGCCATACCGTGGTCGTCAACTTCCGCTCTCGCATCCATGAAGAGCTTGATGCACGCAGGGTGACCATGACCTTTATCGAGCAAAATGGCGGATGGCGTGCCGTCGCGGCGCATTCGACCTCGATCACTGAATAGCCCCTTGCCCATTACAGCCCCTACCTTTTTGCCGCCATTTTGCTAGCGTAAAGGCTCTCGAATACCGACAAGGGCACAGGATGGCCGAACAAGAGCAACACTTTCCCCTCTCCGATTTCATCGAATACCCGGCCGATGTGATGCTGGCCCGGGCAGAGGAAAATCTGGCCGAAGCCAGGCGCCGTCACAGCATTCGCAGTTTCTCCGATAAACCGGTGGCGCGCGCCGTGATTGAGCGCTGTATCGAAGCGGCGGGCAGCGCCCCCAGCGGCGCCAACCACCAGCCCTGGCACTTTGTGGCGATCAGCGATCCCCAGATCAAAGCCGAGATCCGCCAGCAGGCGGAGGCGATCGAGCGGCGCTTCTATGAAGGCAGCGCCGGGGAAACCTGGCTCAAGGCGCTCAAGCCGCTGGGCACCGGCGCCAATAAGGCGTATTTAGAGCGCGCCCCCTGGCTGATCGCCGTGTTCTCACAAAAGCGCGGCGGGCTGGCCAACGACGGCGACACCCATAACTACTACGTGCACGAGTCGGTCGGCCTGGCCACCGGTTTTTTACTGCAGGCACTGCATCACGCCGGTCTTGGGACCTTAACCCACACCCCCAAGCCGATGAGCTTTCTCAGTAAAATATGCGGCCGGGATAACGACAACGACCGGCCCTATATGCTGATCGTCACCGGCTACCCGGACGAAGGCGCCACCATTCCCGAGCACTCGACCAAGAAGAAACCGCTGAGTGAGATCAGCACGTTTTTATGACCAGCCGCGCATCGACATGCTCCCGCGTCGATGCACATGATGTTGAGCGCAAGCGGGAGCCGGCAGAATGCTCAGCCGATAGACCTTAGGCTGCACGGCGGTGACAAGGTGACACTGCCGCTCAGACCGTTGAGCGCTCTCTGGGGGCGGGCCGAGCAACCCCTCGTGACGCCGCGGCCCGCGTATTGAACAGCGTTAGAGCTCAATAAGCAGAACGACATCATTCGAGGTGTGCAGCAGGCCGTCCCAAGCGCCCCCTCAAGCGACGCCAGCGCCGACTCCGCTCAATGCCGCGTGCATCAACTGCCCATTTGCTTTGGAGCGCCCGAGGTCGACATGGAGCTCGAGGCAATGCATAGCGCTCCAAAACACCAAAAAGCGCGCTAACTTAAAGAGATAACGATGACAACGCGGTCGCACAAACAGAGCTAGCCTGGCTATTCTGGCTGTATGCGATCAAACACAGCAAAGCTTAGGACGTGCTCATGAACGCCAGTCGATCCCAAAGGAACCCCCGCCACGCCACCGCCGGTTTTACTTTGATTGAACTGGTGGTGGTCATCATCTTGCTGGCCATCGTCGCGGTCACGGCCCTGCCACGATTCATCAACCTAAAAACCGACGCGCAGCTCGCGGTGATGAAGGGCATGAAAGGCGCGCTGAGTGGCGCCCACTCTCAGACCGCACTCCTGATCCAACTGCACCCAGAAAACCTGAACAGCGGCGGCGGGCAATACACCCTTGAGAATGGTCAAACGATCCGAGTGCGAGGCGCCATTCCCGACGGGCGCTGGAACAACACCTTCGCCAACTTGGTTTCGTTTGACGCCACAGCCCAGATCAGTCAGAACCTCTGTGACGATGACAGCCTCCAATGGTGTGTTCGCCAGCGAGGCGCCGCCTGGTTTGTCAATCGAGGCTACGCCAGTGTCGCCGAAGGGCGCGGATTTGTGATCTTTCCCAACGGCTATCACGTTAACCAGCAGCGCTGTTACCTCTACTTCCTCAACCCCAATGACACCGCGCAACCCGCTGAGTCGAAAAGCGCCGTCATCGGCATCGACGACAGCGAATGCTAGTGGCCCAAACCGGCAGTGAGCGGCGTTAGCGGCACTGGCACACAAACCCATCCGAATGGCCCGTTGCGCGCCGCTCCCAAGGAAAACTGACGACGGCCAGCAGAAAAACCATTCATCAGTGAGAGCAGCCGAGCAGATCTGAATTGTCGTTTTCCTCTGAGGCGCCTTTTTGCCGTACACTTTGCTCAGTCTCAATCAGCCTTTGGACCCGATCCGACCGTCATGAAAATACTGCTCGTCTTTCTGACCTTTATCAGCGTCGTTCTACTCTATGTGGCCTTTTTGGCACGCAAACACCGCCTGCGTCTGCGTCAAGACAATGACCAAGCGGCGACCACGCTGGATCAGATCATCGCTCAGACCGGCGAGGCGCCACTGCTTCAAGCCGAGGGCCGTCGCAGCGGCGACCAACTGCAGAGTGGTTTACGCGAGGCCTACGCCGCTGGCTACAACGTCAATGGCACCGCCCAGCAGAGCCAAACGCCGATGTACCCCTTTCAGCAAACCGACTGTGAGCAACTGCTGGCCGATCTGCGCGCCCTGCTGCCCCACGCCAACGCCGAGCTTCAACCCAAACAGCTCTATCGCGGCGTACTGAGTCACGCCTACCAACTCGGCGGCCACACCTATTGGCACCTGCGCGGCAGTGAAAAACGCGCCGACAAAGGCCGGCAGCAGCTCAGTCAGCAACGCCAAGCCCTGCTGGCTCAATTGACCAAAAGGGCCGAGCGCGGATGAAGAAACTGGAATTCTATGTCCCCAGCGCGCAGCGCGAGTCGGTATTGGAGGCGCTGTTCGCCGCCGGTGCCGGGCAGATAGGCCACTACGATCGTTGTTGCTGGTTTACCGAGGGCACGGGCCAATTTCGCCCGTTGGCAGGCAGCAGGCCACACCTGGGCCAGCAAGATCAGACCCATCAGGAGCCGGAGTCCAAGGTGGAGTTGGTGTTTGACGCCGCTTTGCAGCAGCCGATCATCGCTGCCCTCAAAGCGGCTCATCCCTACGAAACCCCGGCGTACCAGATCCTCAACGTCGAACGCTAACCAAACCGCGCTCCGAACTGCCCAATTAGGGTGTTCAGATCAAGCCAGCGGCAACGAGCGCTGTTGCCGCCACAGCGCTCGCCCAGAACGGTCTACACTTCCTTGTCAGCACCCCGCTGCACTAGGAAGGAACGATGAAATGCCTCCTGCTTCCCCTGCTCCTGCTGACACTGCCCGCACTCGCCAATGAGCAGTGCGTGGATTGCCACACCAACGTCACCCCCTTGATCGTCCAGGACTGGCAACTCAGCCGCCATTACCAGATGGAGATAGGCTGCGATACCTGCCATCAGGGCGATCACAGCTCGGCCGAGGACGTCGACCAACTCGCCACCATCACCGCCGACACCTGCGGCGGCTGCCATGCCGAACGCCTAGAGCAGTTCAGCAAGGGCAAGCACGCGCTGTCTTGGGCCTCAGTCCAAGCCATGCCCACCACGCACGCCCTGCCCATGGCGCTGAACGCCGGGATGAAGGGCTGTACCGGTTGCCACAAACTGGGCCTCAAAGACGAAGCCACCATCGAGCAACTCAAGGCCGACGGCAGCGAGTTCGGCCATGCTTCCTGCGATGCCTGCCACACCCGCCATACCTTCTCCGTCAAAGAAGCCCAAACGCCGCAGGCCTGCCAAACCTGCCATATGGGCTTTGACCACCCGCAATGGGAGATGTGGTCCTCCTCCAAACACGGCGTCCGCTATCTGCTAATGCAAAACGGCACCCTGCCCGAAGGCACTCCGGCGCCCACCTGCCAAACCTGCCATATGGTCGATGGCGATCATGAAGTCAGAACGGCCTGGGGTTTCCTCGCCGTCCGCCTGCCACTGCCGGAGGACGATCCGCAGTGGAAAGCCGATCAGATCACCATCCTCCAAGCCCTCGGCGTACTGGATCCCGCAGGCAACCCAACGGCTCGACTCGACGTGGTCAAAGCCGCCGACGTCGCGCGCCTGACCAAAGAAGACTTCGATCGGGAGCGCAATAAGATGATCGCAGTCTGCAGCGACTGCCACTCAAAGAACTTCGCCAAGGCGGAGCTGGAGAAGGCCGATGCGCTGATCCGCGATCTCGACCATTTGCTGGCCCAAGCGATCCGCGAGATCGCCGGGCTGTATCAAGAGGGTCTGCTCGTCAAACCGGAGAGCTACAGCTACGCCTTCCCCGATCTGCTCACCTTCCACGATGCGCCCACCAGCATCGAACAAACCCTGTTTGAGATGCATCTGAAGCATCGCATGCGCGGCTTCCAGGGCGCCTTCCACGCCAATCCGGATTACGCCCTCTGGTACGGCTGGAGCGAGATGGTGCGCGATCTGCAAGAGATCAAAGAGAAGGCGGAGGAGATCCGCCATCGCGCTGCCGAGCGCTCAGACTAGCCTCACCCCAAGGCGTCGTGGCCCTAAGTCGCGACGCCTTGACTGTCAGTGAGGACGGCTCGCCACAGCGTCAGCAACCGGCAGCGGACTCAGCCGCGGCGCATCGCGCAACATCGCCTCAAACGCCTCGGCCGGAACGGGCCGGCCATAATAAAATCCCTGGCCAAACTGACAGCCGTGCTGGATCAAAAATTCCCCCTGCCAAGCCTCCTCGATCCCCTCGGCCACGACTTGCAGCCCCAACGCCTGCGCCATCGCCAAGATCGCCTGAACCAAGCTCTTATCCGCTTGATTGCGATCCAGATGGCGCAGGAAGCTGCGATCGATCTTGAGCTTATCGAATGGAAAAGCCTGCAGGTAACTCAGCGCCGAATAGCCGGTGCCAAAGTCATCGATCGCCAGGCTTATCCCACTGTCCGCCAAGGACTGCAACTGCGAATTCAGATCCTTATGGTTACCGAGCAATAGGCTTTCGGTGACCTCAATGGTCAGACACTGTGGCGGCAACGCGCTGGACGCCAACACCCGCCGGATCTCCGCCAGCAAACGCTCGCCTTGATGGAACTGCACGCTGGAGACGTTCACCGACAACTGCAGCGGGCACAGCGCCTGCCACTCCGCCGCCTGACGACAGGCCGTCGACAGCACCTGCTCACCCAGCCGGTGGATCAACCCATTAGACTCCGCCAGCGGGATAAACTCCGCCGGGGAGATCGGCCCCAGCTCGGGATCGTGCCAGCGCACCAAGGCTTCGGCACCGATGATCTGCTGATGCTCCAAAGCCAGGATCGGCTGATAGTGGATCTCCAATTGCGCCTGCTCGATCGCCGCACGCAACTTGGCGTCCAGCTTCAGGCGACGGCGGGCCATCTGATCAATGATGGCGTCGTAGAAGCTGAAGCCATTCCGCCCCCGCTCCTTCACCCGATACAGCGCTGCATCGGAGCGCTGGATCAACTCATTGGCGTCATTGCCATCCTCAGGGTACAGCGTCATGCCGATACTGGTGCTGACATGAAAAGCCTCACCATCGACATCAAATGGCTGATCAAACAGCCGCAACAAAGCCTCTGCCCGGCCCCGTGCGGCGCCCCTATCGGCAACGTCGCTGAGGATGATCAAAAACTCATCGCCGCCAAAGCGGGCCAGCGTATCCCCCTCCCGCATTAGAGTGCGCAGTCGGCCCGCGCTTTGCACCAGCAGCTGATCACCATAGTGATGGCCCTTGGTGTCATTGATGTGCTTGAAGTTATCCAGATCAATGAACATCAACAGCACCTGGCTGTCTTGCAGCCGTGCTTGCCGGATCGCCCGCTCTAACGCATCTTGGCCCGCCTTGCGATTGGGCAATCCCGTCAGGACATCGTGATTGGCCTGATACGCCAGTTGCCGCTGGGAGCGTTGACGCTTCTCCACCTCCCGCTGCAATAACTGATTCTGCTGCGCCAGACGCTGCTGTTGCTGCGCCGCGAGATCGACCCGGGTTTCCAGCACCAGGTTGTTGTTATTGATCCGCAGCAGCACAATGCCTCCGGCGATCACCGGAAAGGCCAACAGAGAGATGGCGGCAATAAACCAATTGGAGGTAAACAGATCTCGGTTACCCAAGGATTCAAACCAACCAAGGATCTCCAACCGTTGGCCGTCGATCTCGACCTCCTGCCGGATCGGCTGCTCGCGCTGATGATCCACCGTCGTCGAGTACGAATCCCACGCCAGTAACGCGCCATTCGGCGTCATCAGTTGCACTCTAGAAGCCTGATCTTGATGCTCCTTCCGAGCGATAAGCCGAAGTAACTGCGCAGGGTTCAGCTCAGCCACCAAAATGGCCTGCAGCTGCTCATGGCGATACACAGGGACCAACTGATAGAACAGCAACGTCTGATCTCTCGGCTGGATAAGCAAACTGCGCCGAGGACTGGAGGCGAGCAGGATATCTTGCGGCAAAGGGACAAATCGGCCTTCATTTTGGCCGGTATCGGCAATCACCTGCCCGCTAACATCCAAGATGGCGAGACGGCTGTACACCGGGACTCCCTCCCTGAGATGGCCCTCCTGGTTATCCTGCAACAGACCCGACAGCTTATGTTGGCTCGCCCCTAGGCCGTAGGCCATCGACATGCCCAGTGCTCGGTTGGCGAAATAGGTGTAGACCACCTTATCCTCAGCAACGTCTCTGAGATTTTTCTCACTGCGTCCAATGACATATTGCAGATCCCGTGCATAACTTTGAACACGTAGGGTCAGCTCGTTGTCCTGATGCGCGCGCAGGCGGCTCTGTCCCTCGTATGCGACAAATAGCAGCAATAACAGATAGCTGATCATCAACATGCCCCCCAGGAGCAGGGCGAACGGATAGCTGACTCGACGCGAGATCACCATAACTACCTATAACTAAAGCGCTTCAAAAAATTCAGGAAAGAAAAAGAACACGGTTGGAAAGTGCTTTTCCGCCAGCTTAAGGAACGAGCCGTCGGCAATAAGCTCCGCCAGATAATGATTAAACGCCTCGCGCAGCAGTGGCGAGTTATGGCGGAAGGCCACCCCCATCTCCTGCATCCCAGACACCGGACCGATCACCTTGATCTCACCCGGCCATTTTTCAAGCGCCACCAAGGTATCGGGCACATCCAACAAGGTACTCTCGGCATCCCGATTGAGGATCGCCGGCACCATCTCATTGAGCAGCCGCTCCTGCTTCGGCAAGATCACCTCGGCCTTGGTCTGATCCAGCTGATAAAGGTTCGGATCGAGACAGGACGATTTCATCGCCAATACGGTGCGATGGGCCATCACCGCCTTCACCGCCTCGATGTCCCGCAGCGTGTCACCGCTGGGCTCGATAGGCTGCATCTCGGAATCACTGCGGGCCACCAACCACACAGCAGAGGGGAAGTAAGGCCGGGAAAACGCCACTAAATGCTCCCGCCCCGGCAAGATGGTCATGCCGTTGGCAATGATATCGCCCTCAATGGCGACCGGCCCACCCAGCACCGGCCGTTCGCCGATCATCTGCGCCGCCTGCCCGGTCAGCAGCCCCAGCACCGTATGCCAGGTCGCCGGCACGTACTGGTACTCAACCCCGATATGGCGAGCAAATCCTCGCATCAGATCCACATCCAGGCCTTGTGCCACCTCACCATTGACCGTTTGATAGCTGGCAACAAAATGCGCGTAGGGGATCCCCAAATGGCGCAGCACGCCATCCCGTTGGATCTCAGGCAGATCTCGCGCCTGGGCGGGCGCCAAAGACAGCATGAGCAACAAAGCAAAAGGGAAAAAGAAAATTGGTTTCATAGCCACACCAAAAAGGGGGCCATCAAGGCCCCCAGGAAAGGATCACGCCATCTGCAGATACAGCGCGTACATCGCCGCGATCAGGCCATCCACATCCTGCTCATCATGGAACAGATGGGTGGAGATCCGCAGGGCATGCACCTGGATAGGATCGTCCTTACGGATACGGAAACTGGTGGTGCGAATGGTGTAGCCATACTCCTCACGCAAGCGATCGCGAAACTCGGTCAGCAGCGCCAGATCGGTCTGATCAAAGAACGGATTCACCGTGGTCAGGCCGTTATTCAACCCCTCGACATTCGGCGAATAGATCTTGGCCCCAGAGAAGGTCGCCGCCAGGCCATCCTTACAGCGCGCCCCCAGCTCGCAACAACGCGCCTCGATCTTATCGCGGCCGATCTCATCCCACATCAAACAGGCATCGGTCAGCGCCTGCTTCAATGGGAAATGGTCATTACCGATGTACTGCAAACGCTGGTTCAGCGGCAGAGTTGGCGACTCGGAACGGGAGCTGTTCACCATCAGCAGCGGCTCGTGGCGATCGGACCAGAACTCTTTGAAGCGCTTGGCTTCATCGCGCACGTACAGGATCCCGGTCGCGCCCGGGCCACACTGCCACTTATGGCCGGAGCCCGCATAGAAATCGCAATCCATATCATGGAAATCCAGATCCAACATACCGATGGTGTGCGCGCCATCGACGAAGGTTGGAATGCGATTGGGGATCGCCACTTCCTGACAGATCCGCTTGGCCGGCAACATGGTGCCGGTCAGGTAGGTAATGTGGGAGAAGATGATCAGACGCACCCGGCTGCCGTACTCAGCAACGGCCTGCTCGAACACCCGGACGAAATCCGCTTCGGTGACGCTGTTATCACCGGTATCCACCGGGATCTCGACCTGCACAATTTCCACATCGTAGCGCTGACGCACCACATCCAGCGGCGACAACATGCCCATGTGCTCATGGTGCGTGGTCAGCACCACGTCGCCCGGCTCAAACTGCATACCACCCAAGATGCTACACAGACCATCCGTGGTATTACGGCTCAGCACGATCTCATGCGGATCGGCGCCAAAGCCCGGCGCTACCGCCTCAATCATATCGCCGATCTTCGACCAACCACCGAACCGCCCCTCGTGGGCCCAAGGATCGCGCGCCACAATCGCGTTGTTCTCTTCAAACTGCTGCAGAACACGCTCAGGCATCGAGCCCGTAGTGCCAATGTTCATGTAAGTACTGCGCTTATTGAGGACAAACTCCTTCTTGATCTGTTTCCAGAAGTTGCGGTCATTACCCTGACCCAACGGCTGCGAGCGGTAAGCCCCATCAAACGCCAACGCCTGCCCCGGCAGAGCAGCAGCAACCGCCAGCCCGGTCGAGGCCTTCAGAAAACGGCGGCGCGCCAACACAGGGTCGACCTCAGAAGAAAACTTAGACATGAAAAACTCCCTTTCACTCCGGACGCAGCGGCCCAAAGCCTTAAATAGTGATGACATCATCCGCGGGCAGTGACATAACGCTCCGAGCTGTGCACCACGGCATCCCCTTGGCACGAGTCGCCAGGCAGCAACCGGGAAAACGCTCAAAACGGACACTCCCGTGATATCTGATAGCGACCTATCGTGCCGAGCCATGAAAGGGAATCGAAGAAAGCAGAGCGGGATTCGGATCAAGTTCAAGTGACAGCCTGATTCTTGACCTGTACGGCGAATTGCATTCAACGCACCTCTTTGCACGCAAATGCCTGCGCCGACAGAAGCACGGAAAGAGAGATATTTGAATCACACATGCGTTAGGAAACACGCATCACTTGATGCCGGGAAAGAGACCGGATAGGAAACACGCATCACTTGATGCCGGGAAAGAGACCGGATAAGAAAAACGCTTGGCGTATGTACCAAGCGTTGAAACATAGACAGGATCTTTAGCGTAGGCGCATGAAATAGGTAGAAAAAAGGCTCTTGGTGTGATCAGATTTAATCGCCAAAGAAAACCATCACACAACCGAAGAGCCGATGCCGATTATCACCGCGACCA
>NZ_BAABJZ010000095.1:0-80738 GCF_039543565.1 Ferrimonas pelagia
ATTAAAGATTTGATTTTAAGTCCGAAGACTTACTCAATGAATACTGAATAAAACGTGTGTTCACTCAATAGGCATTAAGAAATGATGATTTCTCAATCCTGCGTGAGTGCCCACACAGATTGTCTGATAAATTGTTAAAGAGCACTTAAGTCATGCTGACTTAAGGTTCGCTTCGTTGCCGAAGCAGGAGGCGTATATTACGCTGTTCTCCGTGGCCGTCAAGTCAGTTTTGAAACTTTCTTACCGGCGAAAACTTTAAGTTTTGAGCCTTTCGGCTGTTTCCCTAAAGCGGAGCGCCATTTTAGTTAGTTAAGTGGTTAAGTCAAGGACTCTTCTACTAAGTTAACTGATTGGCTGCTGCCTCATTAACCAGGGCGCTATAAGCGTTTGCCGCTTACCCCGTTAACGTGGAGGCGCATTATAGGCAGTTCTCTCAAGAGCACAAGCCCCTAATTGACCCTTACGAGCCGAACGCTCATTATAACAGCAATTTCGACCTGCAACGGTCATCTTCGTTTAAAAAGGAAACAACCAT
The DNA here is from genome assembly GCF_039543565.1 of Ferrimonas pelagia. NCBI lineage: Bacteria > Pseudomonadati > Pseudomonadota > Gammaproteobacteria > Alteromonadales > Ferrimonadaceae > Ferrimonas > Ferrimonas pelagia. The sequence goes on from NZ_BAABJZ010000095.1 coordinate 536, forward strand.
GGCGCTCAAGGCCTATCAACACACCAGCCCAATCCTAGGAACCCGCGTCTTTGTTGAACAGAGTGCCGTGCTGTACGGAGATATTACTCTGGGTGACGATGCCAGTATCTGGCCCTTGGTGGCAGCCCGTGGCGACGTCAACCATATCCGCATTGGTGCCCGCAGCAATATTCAAGATGGCTCGGTGCTGCATGTCACCCGAACCAGCGCCGCCGATCCCGTTGGTCACCCATTGCTGATCGGTGAGGACGTCACGGTGGGACATAAGGTCATGCTGCATGGCTGCAAGATCGGTGATCGCGTGTTAGTCGGCATGGGCGCCATCGTCCTAGACGGCGCCGTTATCGAGGATGATGTGATGATCGGCGCAGGTGCGCTGGTTGCCCCGGGCAAGACATTGGAATCCGGCTATCTCTATATAGGAAGCCCGGCCAAGCAGGTTCGCAAACTCACTGACGATGAGTGTGCCTTTTTAACAGCCTCAGCCGACAACTACGTCCGGCTAAAGGATGAATACCTCGCCCAACTCGAAAGCTAAGCGATTAGATCGCCGGATGCCCAAGCCAGATCCGACCTTGGGCATCAAAGGCTTCATCCTCGATAAGGCTTTCCGCCTCCTCTTCCAAGTCAAACCTCAGTTGTTCAAACGCAACACTGGCCGATTCGGGATCCGGGATCGGCCGCGACCAACGCCGGCCTAGTTGTGCCAAGGTTATAAAGCAAGGCACTCGCTGACCGGCCAGGATGGCATCAAACCGAAACCATTGCTGCTGCCAGTCCAGTTCGATCTGTTCGTTAAATAGGATCTGCTGGTTCATAGGGTGCCCCCCATTTGCTCCGCCAACTCCTCTAATACTGGCACGACTTCTGGCTTGACGCCTCGCCACAAGGAAAAGCTCTCTGCCGCCTGTGCAACCAACATGCCCAACCCCGCCAGATGATGTTTCCCCCCTTGGGCCTGACCCCACCGCTGGAAGGGCGTCGCTTCTTTGCCATAGGCCATATCGTAGGTTGAGCCCTCGTGGCTAAGCCGAACGCCCTCCATGGCTGGCAATGCGCCGGACAATGATGCGGATGTGCCATTGATGATCAGATCATACTCGCCGCTCATCTCGTCCAAGCCACACCCCGACACCACCCCCAACTCGGCGAAGTCTCGCGCCAATGCGACGGCCTTATCGGCCGTGCGATTGGCGATCACAACACGGCGGGGTGAACAGGCAAAGATGGGGTGCAGCACACCGCGAACGGCACCACCGGCCCCCAGGATCAATACACGGGCACCTTCGATGGTGATCCCCGACCGATGCAGATCGGCCACCAACCCCTGACCGTCGGTGTTGTCACCGAGCAACCCACCATCGGCTTGCCAATAAAGGGTATTCACCGCGCCGGCACAACGAGCGCGCTCGGTCAGTCGATCACACAAAGCAAACGCCTGCTCCTTAAAGGGCAGCGTCACGTTCGCACCACAGCCCCCCGCTTGACGAAACGCCACCACCGCATCGGCAAAGCCATCTTCGGCTGCTAGGATGGCGCGGTACTCTAGCGTCTGTTGCGTCTGCCGAGCAAAGCGTTGATGAATAAAAGGGGACTTGCTGTGGTGGATGGGGTTACCGAATACCGCGTATTGATCCATGACTGTCGTGATCTAAGGAGTGGAGATGCTGTCCGTTATACGTCGAGCGTTCGAAAAGAAGCAAGCGCAAAGCGCTTATGAGCAGATCGGGGGCGAACAAGCCCTACGCGCACTCAGTCAGCGCTTCTATCAACTGATGGATTGCAAAGCCGAATACCGGGCACTGCGAGCCCTTCATCCTGACGACCTTTCTGGCAGCGAAGAGAAGTTATTCGAGTTCTTCAGTGGCTGGCTCGGCGGGCCGCCGCTGTTTGAGCAAAAATACGGCCATCCCATGCTGCGCGCCAGACACCTGCCGTTTCGGATCGACAAGCATCAGCGCAACCTTTGGCTGCATTGCATGAAGCGGGCCATGGCAGATGAGATCGCACATCGGCAGGCGCGCCAAGCCATGTTCAAAGCCTTGGTCTCTTTAGCCGATCACATGCGCAATGTGGAAGGGGGCTGCCCCATCAGTGCGCCCAACGATAACGCTTAAGCGAGCTCGGTTAGCCAGTCCCGTGGGGTTAAGTATTGCGCCAGACGCCCTTCGGCGCTGTCCGGCTCGGGCTGATACTGATATTGCCAACGAACCAAGGGCGGCATCGACATCAAGATGGACTCGGTGCGGCCGCCGGACTGTAGGCCAAACAAAGTGCCACGATCGTAGACCAGGTTAAACTCCACGTAGCGGCCTCGCCGATACAGCTGAAATTGGCGTTCCCGCTCACCATAGGGGTGAGACTGGCGGCGCTCAACGATGGGCAGATAGGCCTCCAAGAAGCCGTTTCCGACCGCCTGCATATAGGCAAAACTCTGCTCAAAGCCGGACGCATTCAGATCATCAAAGAACAAGCCGCCAACGCCGCGGGTTTCTTCCCGATGCTTTAGATAGAAATACTCGTCACACCAACGCTTGTGCTCGGCATAGCGCTGCTCACCAAACGGCTGACACAGGGCTTGCGCCACCTGGTGCCAATGCTTCACATCGTCATCAAAAGGATAATAAGGCGTGAGATCAAACCCGCCACCAAACCACCAAACCGACGCCTCTCCCGGCTTTTCGGCGATGAAAAAACGGACATTGGCATGGGTGGTGGGGACGAAGGGGTTGTTAGGATGGATCACCAGGGACACGCCCATGGCTTCGAAACTGCGACCGGCCAGTTCGGGCCGGTGTGCCGTGGCAGACGCTGGCATCTGTGCGCCCATGACATGGGAGAAGTTCACCCCGGCCTGTTCGAAGATCTGGCCGCCGCTGAGCACCCGGCTCTCTCCGCCACCGCCCTCTTGCCGCTGCCATGCATCGGCAACAAACCGAGCCTCACCCTCGCAGCGCTCTAACGCTCGACAGATGGTGTCTTGCAATCCCAGCAAGAATTGGCGCACTTCCTCTTTCTTCACGGGCATGGATCCTTCCTCGTGCGGGTCTCGCAATTAGGCGCGGAGTATGGCTCCGCTTTTGGCATCGCGAATGGTCGAAGGTGAGGCATTGCCGCCCACTTCTCCGATCACAACACCTTGAATATGCTTGCCAAGATCAATCAGCACCTGCTCACCCTGACGGGCGGGCTCTTCACCACTGAGATTGGCACTGGTGGAGACTAACGCGCCACCAAACGCGCAGCACAGATCAGACACCACGGGGTGGGCCGAGATCCGCACAGCGATCGAATCAAATTGGCCGGTTAACCAACGGGGCGTACCGGCCTTTGCCGGCATCACCCAGGTCACCGGCCCGGGCCAGCTGGCCAGCACCTGCTGACGCTGGGCGTCAGACAGGGCTGCATCATCCACAAAGGGGAGAAGCTGGCCATAGCTGGCTGCCACCAAGATCAGCCCCTTATCGACAGGGCGTTGCTTGATGGCCAACAGTTGCCGAACTGCCGCTTCGTTGTGGGGATCACACCCCAAACCAAACACGGCTTCGGTGGGGTACGCAAGGACCCCACCGAGCTGCAATGCTTTGCCCGCTTGGGCAACGGTCAGTCGGCAACTCATCGCTTACTGAGCCAACTTGGCCTGCAACGCCGCGTCTTTGGCCTGAACGGCTTCCGCGCTCTTGGCACGCTCCAGCTTGACCTGCTCGGCCAGCGCATCGCTGCCCACGCCCAGGATCTGAGCCGCCAGATAACCGGCGTTCTTGGCACCGGCTTTACCGATGGCAACCGTCGCCACAGGCACGCCGCCCGGCATCATCACGGTAGACAGCAGAGCATCGTGGCCTTGCAACGGGCCATTATCGATCGGCACACCGATCACTGGACGGGTGGTAATACCCGCAACCGCACCCGCTAGGTGAGCGGCCAAACCGGCAGCACAGATAAACACCTTACAGCCGCGCGCTTCCGCGTCCGTCACATAGGCGTGGGTTGCAGCTGGCGTACGGTGGGCGGAGGTCACTTTGGCTTCAAACGGGATCTCGAAAGACTTCAAGGTGTCCAGAGTGGTTTGCATGATAGGCAGATCAGAGTCAGAGCCCATCAATACCGCAACAAATGGAGTGGTCATAGTAGGGTTTTCCTTTTATCAAAAGACAGAGGTTATTGTTATAGGGCGCGATTATACCGGTTCCGATTGGTATTTGCAGAGCCTCTGCGGGCAGCTTAATACCTTTTTACCGCGCACTTTTTTTTCCACCAGCACAGCCCAGCCACAATCCGGGCAAGGCTCATCAATAGGCTGCTGATTTAGTAGATATTTACACTTTGGGTAATGACTGCAGGCATGGAACTTTTTGCCAAATCGATTGGTGCGCTCGACCAACTCGCCTTGCTGACACTGGGGACAGCGGATCGGCGCATGGGTCGGCGCAGGCGCATCCTTGGCAATGTAATCGCACGCCGGGTAGCCACTACAGCCGATATAGAAGCCGTAACGTCCGGATTTCAATGCCAAAGGACGACCGCATTGCGGGCACGCCGTCTCCTCCAGCAACTCATCCTCAGTGATGCTTTTCTCTACCAAAGGCCGATGGTACTCGCACGTTGGGTAGCTTTGGCATCCCAAAAACGGGCCATGTTTGCCATGGCGAACCATCAGTTCGCTGCCGCACTGGGGGCAGATCCCATACTCACGCTCGAGCGCGTGCTCATGGGTACGAAACAATTGGTGATCGATCTTGGACATGGGTCGCTACCTGTCAGCGCGGGAACCACGCCGATATTATCAAAAGTTGAAGGGTCAATTCATGTGCCGGGCACACGGCATGATTGTATACAAATCATGCCGGCAACGGGCAGAAACCGTCGAAGAGTCTGAGCCGGGCCCAAACGGGACGATCAAAAAAGGCGCCGTCTGGCGCCTTTAGTCAAATAAGCCACTCAATGCAGCAGGCCATCGGGCTGTTCGAAGATAAGATCTTCCATCTGATGATAGGCATCATCATTGCCGGGCACATTGAATAACACCATCAACACCACCCACTTAAGATCATCCAGACTCAACAACTCACCATCCAGCTCCATCACCCGATCGATCACCATCTCACGGGTGGTGTCATCCAGCACGTTGATCTGCTCCAAAAACAGCAAGAACCCACGGCTTTCGGTGTCGATCCGCTCCAACTCCCGGGAGTTGAAGATCCGCATGCTGCCAGCCTGCTTCGTCACCAGGTACGGGTGCAGATCCGAATTCTGCAGCTCCGCCAGCTTTTCAATCCATATCAGGGCCTTGCCGATCTCATCCGAGCGAAAACCTGCGCGACTCAACTCGTCAGTCAGCTCTTCGCGGTCGAACAGAAGTTCGACGTCGCTCTGTACATAGGTTTCAAATAAGTACATTAAGATATCGAACATAACTAGCCTCCCCTAAGCCTCACATAGCCACCAGGTACCGCAGCGATCCGCCCGTCCAGCTCCAGCTCAGTCAACTGTTCAAGTACCTCACCAACAGTCAACCCACAAGCCTGAACTAGGCAATCTACCGGTGTGATCTCATATCCCACCCTATCCAACAGAGCCGGATCTGGCAAATCAGTGTTGGTGAGCGCGGCGCGCTTCGATGCCGGCTCACGCCATTGCGGCAACAGCTCCTCTAAGATATCGACCGGCCGAGTCGCCAATTTGGCACCCTGCTGGATCAACCAATGACAGCCACTGCGGCGGGGATCGTCCACGCTGCCCGGAACCGCAAACACCTCCCGTCCCTGCTCCGCCGCCAAACGCGCGGTGATCAATGAACCGCTCTTGAGTCCCGCCTCCAGCACGATCACGCCGTAACTGAGGCCACTGACGATGCGATTTCGTTGCGGAAATTGATGGGCTCGCACCGGCTGCACCGGCCAATACTCGGAGATCAGTGCGCCGTTTTGACGGATCCGATCCGCCAGCGCACGATGCCGCTTGGGATAGCAATGAGACAAACCGCAACCCTGCACCGCCAAGGTCTGCCCCTGGGTTAATGCCCCCTCATGACAAGCGCCGTCTATTCCTACCGCCAGGCCGGAGATCACCACAACCCCCGCCTCCGCTAGCTCGGCCGACCAACTGCGGGCCAGCGCCAAGCTATTGAGCGCGGCGTTACGGCTGCCCACCATGGCCACCGCCGGCTGACTCAATACCGCGTCCTGCCCCTCAACAAACAACACCAAGGGGGGATCGGCGATCGCTTTCAGTGGCAGCGGGTATCGCGGATCGGCCAAGGTGACAATATGGCGATCCGGCGCCGACTCTTGCCAGCTTAAAGCCTGCTCCAACATCGCCGGATCCGGTGTCAGCAATTGTTGGCACTGTTTCGGCGTCCAGCCAGGCAGGCTGTCCTGCTCGGCTCGCTGCCAGATCGCCTCCAATGGCAGTGCCTCTAACAGCGCAAGTTTGCCCATCCGGCCGATCCCCGCACGCAGGCTCGCCAGCGCCAGATAGCGGCTCAGCGCATCAGTCACGGCTTGAGCCGAACAACATAGGTTGTGGCTGGAGCACTTTATCCGCCAGCCGAACCGGTCGGCGGCCATTGACGATCAAGCCATAGCTCACCTTGTCGTAGGTTTTGAACAGCATCAACTCACCGCGATACACCTCCGGTAAGCGGATCACCCGGCCGTCCGCCAACAACGCCATCACCTCATCGTAGGCACGACGATCCGCCGGTTCGCGGAATTCCACGGCCAATCCGCTGCCGGTTTCCACCACCTCGGTCCCCGGCTGATGTACCGCAAAAACCTGTCCCGCCCGTGCACCGTCGTCGTGGCCCTTATTGATGATAGCCACCTGCAACGGGCCAACCTCCCGAGCCTGCGCCTCCGCGGCGATCACCCGTCCACTCAAAGACGCCGGCGCCGGGTGGGGCTGAAAGCTGGCCGACAGCAAGGTGTTCTCGCTGATCGGCATCAAGCGTTGACCCGGTTTGATCTCCTGACGCGAGGTGTGGATCAACAGTCGCGAGATCTCTCCGCTTTCCACCACTTGGCCAACGGCCGCCAGCTCCGCCTCCTGACCCAAAAAGTGGTCCCCCTCAACGTCATAGAAACGCTGACCTGGATTGTAGATCCCGTAGCGCGCCCCAAGCGGCAGTGCCTGATCGACAAACACCACATCCTGCTCGGCGTAGATCACCGCCTCCCGCTCGCCCCCCATCAAGACCGGCGCCTGCGCCAGATCCTCCGGACTCAAAACCGCATGAAAATTGAGGTAGGGCTCGATCACCGACAAAGGCACCGCAGGGATCGCATCCCGTTTCGGGGTGATCTGCGCCGCAGGCGACAAGCGCTTGCTCGCCTTACGCACCAGCCGTGGCTGGCCATCGAGAAAGACCAAGGTCAACCGATCACCCGGGTAGATCAGATGGGGATTGGCGATCTGTGGATTGGCCCCCCACAGAGTCGGCCAACGCCAAGGATCATCGAGAAACAGCGCCGAGATATCCCATAGGGTATCGCCCCTCTTCACCACATAGCTTTGCGGGTGGCCCGGCTTAAGCGTCAGGGTTTGCGCCCACCCGGATAAACTCACACACAATGCCAATAAAAAGACCAGAATCTTCATGCCCCATCCTTGTTGGTCCAAGCCTTTCGCAGCCTTTCTGTCATTGCTGCAGGCAACGAGTTAAAATTAGCGGATCACACCCTGACTCTAGTCGAGTTAGGGCCAATATTTTTTACTTTGGAATGAGATCTGCAATGGCCATCAGAGAAGTGCTCCGATTCCCCGATGAGCGTTTACGTACCGTCGCTCAACCCGTAACTGACTTTGACGCCGAGCTGCAACAGCTGATCGACGACATGTTCGACACCATGTACGAAGAGCGAGGGATCGGCCTGGCCGCCACGCAAATCGATCAACACCTGCAGCTGATCGTCATGGATCTGTCTGAAGACAAGTCGCAACCACGAGTGTTTATCAATCCTAAGGTACTGGAACAAGATGGACATTTCATCAACGAAGAGGGCTGTCTGTCGGTACCGGGGATCTACGCCAAGGTCGAACGCGCCGAGCAGATCAAGGTCGAAGCGCTGGATCGCCATGGCGAGCGCTATACCCTCGACGCCGACGAACTGCTGGCCATCTGTGTTCAACATGAAATGGACCACCTCAAAGGCAAGCTGTTCGTGGACTACCTGTCGCCACTGAAGCGCCAGCGCATCAAGCAAAAGCTGGAAAAAGCCGCCCGTCTCGATGCCAAACAGGCCTAGGAGCCAGACTTGTCCTCATTAAAGATCGTATTTGCCGGTACGCCGGAGTTTGCCGCCGATCACCTGCAGGCCCTGCTGGATTCAAGCCATCAGGTGGTTGCCGTTTACACCCAGCCGGACCGTCCGGCCGGTCGTGGTAAGAAGCTGACCGCCGGCCCGGTCAAGCAGTTGGCCCTGCAGCACGAACTGCCGGTGCTCCAGCCGAAAAGCTTACGCAGCGAAGAGGCCCAACAGGAACTGGCGGCCATCGACTTCGATATCATGGTGGTGGTGGCTTACGGCCTGATCCTGCCCAAGGCGGTATTGGATCTGCCCAAGCACGGCTGCATCAACGTCCATGGCAGCCTGTTGCCACGCTGGCGCGGCGCCGCTCCGATCCAGCGTTCCATCTGGGCTGGCGATACGGACACCGGCGTCACCATCATGCAGATGGATGTTGGTCTGGATACCGGGGCGATGCTGCACAAGATCAGCTGCCCGATCGAGGACAGTGACACCTCCGCCAGCCTGTACGCCAAGCTGGCCAAGCTGGGCCCGCAAGGCCTGGTGGAAGCGCTGGGGCCGATCGCCGATGGCACGGCAGTAGCCGAAGTGCAAGACGACACCCTGGCCAATTACGCCGAGAAGCTGTCAAAAGAGGAAGCCGCGGTCGATTGGGGCAAGAGTGCTGTCGCCCTGTGGCGCGAAGTGCGCGCCTTTAATCCATGGCCGGTCAGTCACTTCCAGTGCGCTGACCAAACCATCAAGCTGTGGCAGGTTGAGGTACTGGACGAGCGCACCGACGCAGCACCGGGCACCGTCGTTCGCGCCGATAAACAGGGGATCGCCGTTGCGACCGGCGACGGCCTGCTGCTGCTGAGCTTGATCCAACTGCCCGGCAAGAAAGCGATGGCGGCCAGCGATGTGCTCAACGCCCGCAAAGAATGGTTTGAAGTGGGCAGTGTACTGGCATGAATCGACGTCCTAACAGCAACAACCGCAGCCGCAATCAAGGCCGCCCCCAGCCCCGCAACCTGCGCGCCGATGCCGCCACGGTGATCATTGCGGTGATCGATCAGGGCCAATCCATGGGCCAAGCATTGCCCAAGGCCCAAGCTGGCTATGCCGACGGCCGAGACAAGGGCCTGCTGGCTGAGATCTGCTACGGCGTCATGCGCCAACTGCCACAGCTCGACACCCAGCTGCGACGCCAGCTGAGTCAGCCCCTCAACGGTAAAAAGCGCATTCTGCATGGGCTGCTGTTGGCTGGGCTATACCAGCTCAAGCACACCCGTGTACCCGCCCACGCCGTGGTCGCCGAGTCCGTCAATGCCTGTCTGGCGCTGCGCGCTCCAGGGATGAAGGGATTGATCAACGGCGTGCTGCGCAATATGGAGCGCGAGCTCGATACCCTAATAGACGAACAGTTCGAGGCGGAGCCGGTGAAAACCCTGCACCCGGGCTGGCTGCTCAAGCGTCTGCAAGCCGCTTATCCGCAGCAATGGCAAGAGATCGTTGACGCCAACAACGCTCAGCCGCCGCTGTGGCTGCGCAACAACCGCAGCGTTCAGACCCGTGAGCAAGCCATCGCGCGCTTGGATGAGGCCGGTGTCGATGCCCGTCCCATGGGCGATGGCGATGCCATCCTGCTGGATACCCCGTGCGACGTCACCGCCCTGCCAGGCTTTATGGACGGCGATCTGTCGGTGCAGGATCTCAGTGCCCAAATGAGTGCGCACCTGATCCAATCCCAGCCCGGCGATCGGGTACTGGACGTCTGCGCCGCGCCCGGTGGCAAAACCTGCCACATGCTGGAGCATCAACCGCAGATCAGCGAGATGGTGGCGGTGGATCTGGAAGCCAAGCGACTGGAGCGGGTTCAGCAGAACCTGGATCGGATCGGCCTGCAGGCCACCCTGCACTGCGGGGATGCCAGCCATCCTTATCAGTGGTGGGACAAGCAGCAGTTCGATCGTATCCTGCTGGATGCGCCCTGCTCCGCCACTGGCGTGATCCGTCGTAATCCGGACAGCAAATGGCTGCGCCGCGACGCCGACATCGCCAAACTGGCTGAAGTGCAAAGCGATATCCTGCAGGCGATCTGGCCGCTGCTCAAGCCAGGTGGCACCCTTGTGTACGCCACCTGCTCGGTGCTGCCAGAGGAAAATGCCGAACAGATCAAGGCGTTCCTTCAGCAAACCCCGGATGCTATGCTCTCACCCATTCATCAACAGGACGTGAGTGAGCGGCCTGGCCTGCAACTGCTACCGCAGGCCGATGGCGGGGACGGTTTTTACTACGCCCGCCTGAGCAAAGCCGACTCGTAAATGGCATGAAGATCATCATCCTTGGCGCAGGCCAGGTCGGCGGCACGCTGGCCGAAAACCTGGTCGGCGAAAACAACGACATCACCGTGGTCGACAACGATCCGCAGGCGCTCAGCGCACTGCAGGACAAACTCGATCTGCGGGTGATCAACGGCCACGCCGGCCACCCGCACGTGCTACGGGATGCCGGCGCGGAAGACGCCGACATGTTGATCGCCGTCACCAACTCCGATGACACCAACATGGTGGCGTGCCACCTGGCCTACACCCTGTTTGGTACCCCAACCAAGATCGCCCGCATTCGCAGCGCCGCCTATCTGAACAAGAAAGACCTGCTGTTTCAGACCGGCGGGGCCGATCCCGATGCCCGCGGCCGCTTCTTTATCGATGAGCTGATCGCCCCGGAGCAATTGGTCACCCGCTATATCCACCGCTTGGTGGAATACCCCGGCGCCCTACAGGTGCTGGAGTTTGCCGGCGGCAAGGCCAGCTTGGTTGCGGTTAAGGCTTATTACGGTGGCTCCTTGGTGGGCAGCGCGCTCTCTGCGCTGAAAGAGCATATGCCCAATATTGATACCCGGGTGGCTGCGATCTTCCGCCAAGGCCGCCCCATCATGCCGCGGGGCACCACGGTGATCGAGGCGGACGACGAGGTCTTCTTCGTCGCCGACTCCAAGCACATCCGCGCCGTGATGAGTGAGATGCAGAAGCTGGAGTCCAGCTATCGCACCATCATGATCGCCGGCGGGGGCAACATCGGCATGGGGCTCGCCCGAGCGCTGGAATCGTTTCACGAGGTCAAGCTGATCGAGCGGGATCGCACCCGCGCCGCCCGCCTGTCGGAGTATCTGGAGGACACCACGGTGTTTCACGGCGACGCCTCCGATCATGAACTGCTCAATGAAGAGCAGATCGATCAGGCCGATGTGTTTATCGCCGTGACCAACGACGATGAAGCCAACATCATGTCGGCGCTGCTGGCCAAGCGGATGGGCGCCAAGAAGGTGATGGTCTTGATCCAGCGTGAGGCCTATGTCGATCTGGTTCAGGACGCCAATATCGACATCGCGATCTCGCCGCAACAAGCCACCATCTCCGCCCTGCTAACCCACGTGCGTCAAGGTGACATTAACAACGTCTACTCACTGCGACGTGGCGCGGCGGAAGCGATCGAGGCGGTGGCGCACGGCGATCCCAACACCTCCAAGGTGGTGGGTCGCCAGATCCAGGAGATCAAGCTGCCGCCCGGCACCACCATCGGCGCCATTGTCCGTAAAGACGAGGTGATGATGGCGCACGACAAAACGGTGATCGAGCAAGATGATCACGTCATCCTGTTTCTGGTGGATAAGAAACACATCCGCGAGGTGGAAAAGCTGTTCCAACCCTCCGCGCTGTTTTTCTGATCGTGACAGACTAAAACGCCGGCATCTGCCGGCGTTCTCTTTTCCCCTTTAGGCCTTCGCCATCTCATCGATGGCCAGCGCAAACGCCTGCACCTCATTCCAATCGGTGTAATCAATAACCGTATCGGGCGCGGTCGGCCCCTTGGTCATCTTCATGATGAACTTGATCGACAAGCTGTCCCAGAAGCCCCAGTTGGGGTAATCCACCTTGCCGGCAAACACCTTGAGCAACTGCGGACGCCAGGGCGACTTGGCAATAAACTTCTGCATATAGCGATTGCCTTCCACCGTTGCCTTCTCGGGCTTACGGGCCACCACGGACAAGCAGAAAAACGCATTGTGGCGTGCTTCCAGTTGCGGCCGATGCTGATCGATAAAGGCCCAGACCGAGTCATCAAAGTTGCCATAGAGTACCGGCGCGCCGATCACGACCGTGTGGTACTTATCCCAATCGATCCCCTCGTGTTTGGCTTCCACCACATCCATCATGTCGCACTCTGTGCCCTGCGCCTCGATGGCGGACATCAAGGTGCGGGTCACTCGGGCGGTGTGGCCACGGCGACTCATGTAGACGATCAAAACCCCTGGCATTGTGCCTCCTGCATAAACTTCGATTAACCTTCGAGCAGCATGCGACAATACTGCATAACGTACCAGTATCAATATCACAAACAGTCCGAGCGGCGGCAGTCGACCCGATAAAACGGGATCTGGATCCAGAGGTTAACAACGGCGCGTTTTGATCTTAATATAAGAGGGAACTAATTTACTTTGGGGTTTTATGGAATCGCTCGATATCGAACAAATGGCCGGTAACGCCGACAGCGCCGCCCGACTGCTGAAAAGCATCGCCAATCCCCATCGCCTCATGCTGTTGTGTCTGCTGCTCAAGCAAGAGATGACCGTCTCCGAACTGAACGCCATGGTGCCACTCAGCCAATCGGCGTTATCGCAGCACCTGGCAGTGCTGCGCAAAGAGGGCATGGTCACCACCCGCAAGGAGTCGTTGCAGGTGTGGTATCGACTGGCGAGCCCAGAGGTGGAGGCGATCCTGGCCACCCTGTACGGGATCTACTGCGCGCCGCCGTCCAACCCCGCCACCTGATCGGCAAACAGCTCGACCCGGCCCCAGTCGGTAAACTCCTGAACCGTACTGAGCGCGGTTGGCCCTTTGGTTAGCCACATGATAAAGCGAATGATGTGGCGATCACGCCAGCCATAAGCCGGGTAATTCAGCACCCCGGCAAACACGCCTATCCGATCCGGCCGCCAAGCGGTTTTGCGGTGAAACAATCGAATATAGGGACTGCCATCCGGCGTGTCTTTGCCCGGCTTGCGGGCCACCAGATTGACGCTAAAAAACGCCGTCCGCTTCTGCGCCAACACATCCTGATGGCGGGCGATAAAATCAAACAGCGCCGGCCGGTATTTGCCATAGCGGATCGAAGCGCCGATCACCACCTTATCAAATGAGGCCAATGGCAGCGCACAGCGCTCCAACTCCACCAACTGGACCTGATGCTCCAAGGCCTCCAATCGCGCCCGGATCCGCTCTGCGATCCGTTTAGTTTGGCCATCGACCGTCGAATACAGCACCAGCGTCCGTTGCATGGGTTGTCGCTCCTAGCTTTTCCAAAATGTCGGGGTAAACAGCACCAACAGGGTGAAGATCTCCAGTCGGCCAAACAGCATGCCCAGCACCAGGATCCACTTGGCCGGAGCATTGATCTCGCCGTAATGCGAGGCCACCTCGCCCAAGCCTGGGCCCAAGTTATTGAGCGACGCCGCCGTCGCCGAAAAGGCGGTGATGTCATCCAGCCCTGTGGCTAAGAGGGCGACCATGATCAGCGCAAACACTAAGGTGTAAGCGGCAAAGAAACCCCACACCGCATCAATCACCCGATCCGACACCGCCTTATTGTTGAGCCGAATGGAGAACAGCGCGCGCGGATGGATCAATCGCTTAAGCTCACGCATCCCCTGCAGCGACAGCAGGGTGATCCGCACCACCTTGATCCCGCCGCCCGTTGAGCCGGCGCAGCCACCGATAAAGCTGGAGAAGATCAGCAGTATCGGCAAGAACAGCGGCCAGGTCGCGAAGCTTTCGGTGGCAAAACCCGCCGTGGTCGACATCGAGACCGCCTGGAAGACCGCCTTATCCAGCGCCACCTCCGGCGAGTCATACAACTGATGGCTCATCAGCACCAGGAACACCACCAACACCAAGCTTAACTGGATCAGCAGGAACATCCGCACCTCGGCATCGCGCCAGTAGGACGCAAGATGGATCCCGCGCCGGCTAAAGGCGGTAAAGTGCAGACTAAAATTGACCGCCGACAACAGTAAAAACACCACGGCGATCAGGTTGATGGTGGCGCTATCAAAGTGCCCCATGCTGGCGTCATAACTGGAAAAACCGCCAATGGCGATGGTGGAAAAGGCGTGGCCAATGGCATCGAAGCTGTCCATGCCCGCGAGGTAATACGCCCCGGCACAAGCCAGTGTCATGGTGAGATAGATGTACCACAACGCCTTCGCCGTTTCGGCGATCCTGGGCGTCATCTTATTGTCTTTGACCGGGCCCGGCGTTTCACAGCGATACAGCTGCATGCCCCCCACGCCCAGCATCGGCAACACCGCCACCGCCAAGACAATGATCCCCATGCCGCCAAGCCACTGCAGCAGATGACGATAGAACAGGATGGCCTTGGGCAGATCATCCAATCCGGTGATCACCGTCGCGCCCGTGGTGGTCAACGCCGAAAAGGACTCAAACATGGCGTCGGTGAAACTGAGATCGGGCCGCTCCGACAGAATAAAGGGAATGGCCCCGATCGATCCCAGCACCGTCCAAAACAGCACCACCACCAAGAAGCCCTCGCGGGTTCTCAACTCAGCCTTGGCGCGCCGATTGGGATACCAAAACACCAGCCCCAGCAACAGACTCAGGCCGAAGGCCTGCATAAACGCCGTCCCCCCGCCATCCTTATACAGAAAGGCGATCAAGGCTGGCGGCAACATGGTGGCACTGAAAACAGCCACCAGCATGCCAATAATGCGGATTATCGTGCGGTATTCCATGGAGACACTTTTGGGGAATTTGCCGCTAGCATACTCCAACCGTGCCAGCGTGTTAATTGACGCGGTCGATCAGTCGGGCTTCAGCATCAAGCGACCCCGACTGCCGTCCGCCAGTGCGCGGGCAAATTCAGCCTGTGTCGTACTGGGCAAAGCCAGCTTCAGTTGGATCTGGCCGCCATATTGCTGATCGAGGATCTCGCCCCCATGCCGCTCCGTTAAATGGGTGATCAATGGCATGTCGCCATAGTCGCACAGCAAACTGGCCTGCATCATCGGCACAAACGGGGTGGTCTCCAGCGCCTCCAGCGCCATCTTGACCCCGCCGGCATAAGCCCGCACCAAACCGCCCACCCCAAGCTTGATCCCACCAGAGTATCGCACCACCACCGCCGCCAACTGACCCACGCCGCTGCCCAGCACCACATTCAGCATCGGTCGCCCCGCCGAGCCCGCCGGCTCACCGTCATCCGAGGCGCCAATATCACGGGTACAGCCGGGTCGCCCGGCGGCAAACGCCAGACAGTGGTGCCGCGCTTCCGGATGCACCTGCCGCATTCGGGCGTGATACGCCCGCGCCTCAGCCCCCACGCTGACCCGCTCGATCCGGGTAATAAACCGACTGCGTTTGATGATCTCCTCAACCTCAACCGGACCGGCGGGCACATCAAAACGGGCTTGGCTCATGCTTTCAAACTCTCTTGGTCGCAAAGGGCCGCAACAACGCCGGCCAGGGAGCTCCCGCTTCTACAGGATCCCCCCGTCGCTTTCAAGCCAGCGTCAATCATCCCACCGCTGGCACCGCGTCAGATCGTCGATACCCTCGGCCAGCACCACCACACCGTCTTCGATGCGGATCCCACCATAGGGTCGCAACCAATCGATCTGCTCAGGCAGCAGCATCGCCTGCGCCGACGCAGGCAGCGCTTTGAGCAGGCTATCGATGACATACAAGCCCGGCTCGATGGTCAAAACCATGCCCGCCTCAAGCATACGGGTACAGCGCAGGGTGACACCGGCCGGAGGCGCCACATGGGTGCCGCTCTCATCGTCCATAAAACCGGCGACGTCATGCACCTGCAAACCGATGGGATGGCCCAGACCATGCGGGAAAAAGGCCTGGGTGATCCCACTGGCGATCAACGCCTCAACGCTACCTTGAGCCAAACGGAACTGCAGCAGCAACTCTGCCACCCGCTGGTGCATCTGGAGATGCAACTCGGTATAGCGGATCCCCGGCCGGATCTGGGCCTTGATCGCCTGCTGTTGTTGATCCATCGCCGCCACCAACTCAGCAAAGCCGCCGTTCGGCTCAAACGCATAGGTGCGGGTGATGTCCGCGGCATAGCCATGGAAGCCAGCACCGGCGTCGATCAAAAAGCTGCGACTCTGGGCCGGCGCCCGGCGCCCGAGCTGGGTGTAATGCAATATCGCCGCATGCTCGTTCAATGCGACGATATTGCCGTAAGGCACGTCGTTCTCACCGTGCAGACTGGCACTGAGGTAAGCCTGCTGGATGGCAAATTCACTCTCCCCTGCCAAAAACGCCTGCTTCGCCGCAACATGCCCCAGCGTCGCCAGTCGATTCGCTTCGCGCAAACAGGCGATCTCATAATCGCTCTTTATACTGCGACCAAAATGAAGCGCGTCGATCAGCCCTTTCGGGTTGGTCTCTCCTACGCTTAATGCAGCGGCCCGCTCTGGATGGGCGCCAATGTAGCTGTAGCCGGCAGGGATCAACTCCGCCAACTGCTCCAGCCGCTCATACACCACAAGCTCAACCTGCTCGGTCCAGAACGCGTTCGGCACCGGCGGCACCTTGTGCCAGAAATCCACCGGGCGGTAGAACAACAGGGTCGGTTTTTCCCCCGGCTTCACGATAAGGAAACAATGGGGTGTATCTACTAATGGCACCCAATGTTTGAAATGAGGATTCACTTTAAAGGGGTAATCCAGATCATCGAGGAAGATCGGTAACGCCTGACCCGAGTCGATCACCAAGCCAGGACACTGGTGCTGAACCAGCAGCCGATCGGTGCGTTGACGCAGGGTGTGTATGTGCTGTGCATATAGGGGGGCTAAGCGTTCCATGGCTTCCTCAATGATGGCAGTGCATCGGCGCAGTGTATCACTGCGCCAAGAGTGGGGTCATCACACCGATGTTAAACAAGCGTTTAAAAAATGGGTTGCATTTTAATGTGCGCCAAATCACACTTGCTCACAATGCCAGCACGCCATCATGGAAACACGGACGTGGTAAATTAAGGAAGCCAACATGATTTATCAGAGCAATGCGCTTTACGTTGATTGGCTGGAGCCTGGGATCGCCGAATTACGATTCGACGCCGCCGGCTCCGTCAATAAGTTTGATCGAGCCACCCTTGCCGAATTCGACCAAGCGCTGGATGCCCTTGGCCAGCAAGCGGATCTACAAGGTGTCGTCGTCACCAGCGGCAAATCTGCCTTTATTGTCGGCGCCGACATCACTGAATTTACCGCGCTGTTTGCCGAGCCCCAATCCGTCCTCGAGCAATGGCTGATCGACGCCAATAAGGTCTTCAATAAAATGGAAGATCTGCCCGTGCCTACGGTGGCTGCGATCCGCGGTTTTGCCCTAGGCGGCGGCTGCGAAGCCATTTTGGCCTGTGATCTGCGCGTGGCCGATCAGACCGCGCGGATCGGACTGCCGGAAGTGGGCTTGGGGATCCTGCCCGGATTTGGCGGCACCGTCCGTCTGCCTCGATTGATCGGCGCAGACAATGCGTTGGAATGGATGACCACCGGCCGGCCCCAACGCCCCGACGCCGCACTGAAGATCGGCGCCATTGATGCGCTGATCCACGACGATCTGAATGCAGCCGCCCTGATCTTGGTAAAACGCGCCCTCAACGGAGAGATCGACTGGCAGGCACGCCGCGCCAAGAAACAAGCGCCATTGGGGCTGAGCAAGATCGAAGCCGCCATGGCCTTCACCAGCGCCAAAGGCATGGTCGCCATGAAGGCCGGTCCGCATTATCCGGCTCCCCACACCATGGTGAAGCTGGTCGAACAAGCCGCCGGACTGGGTCGCACCGAGGCTCTGAAAGCGGAGCACGCCGCCTTCCTGTCGCTGGCAACCACCGAGCAGGCCAGCGCCATGGTCGGCAACTTCCTCAGCGACCAATACGTCAAAGGCCTGGCCAAGCAAGCCGCCAAAGCCGGTACGCCGGTTGCGTCCGCGGCGGTACTGGGCGCCGGGATCATGGGCGGTGGCATCGCCTACCAGTCCGCCAGCAAAGGCGTCCCAGTGGTAATGAAGGACATCGCCCAGCCCGCACTGGAATTAGGCTTGAACGAAGCCGCTAAGCTGTTAACCGCCCAGCTCAATCGCGGCCGGCTCAAGCCAGCGGCGATGGCCAAGGTGCTCAATAACATAGTACCGAGCTTAGACAACAACGCCGTCGCCCATGCGGATGTGGTGGTCGAAGCCGTGGTGGAAAACCCAAAAGTGAAAGGGATGGTGCTGGCCGAGATCGAAGCTGTCGTGCGCGACGACGCCGTGCTGACCTCCAACACCTCAACCATCTCCATCGATTCGCTGGCCAGCCACCTGCAGCGCCCTCAACAGTTCTGCGGCATGCACTTCTTTAACCCGGTGCATAAGATGCCTCTGGTTGAGGTGATCCGCGGCGAGCACACCTCCGATGAAACCGTCGCCAAGGTGGTGGCCTACGCCGCCCAGATCGGCAAAACCCCGATCGTGGTCAATGACTGCCCGGGCTTCTTCGTCAACCGAGTGCTGTTCCCCTATTTTGCCGGCTTCAGCCTGATGCTGCAGGAGGGGATCGACTTCCAGTTGATCGACAAAGTCATGAGCAAGCAGTTTGGTTGGCCCATGGGCCCGGCCTATCTGCTCGATGTGGTCGGTATCGATACCGCTCACCACTGCCTCGATGTGATGGCCGCAGGCTTCCCTGAGCGCATGGGAAAACTGGACAAGGATCCGGTCGATCTGATGTTCCAGGCCGATCGCTACGGCCAGAAAAACAGCAAGGGCTTCTTCAGTTACGCCCCCGATCGCAAAGGCAAGCCGAAGAAATCCGTTGATGCCGAGGCACTGGCTCTGCTGGAGCAAGCCTATGGCCCGGCGCAACCGCTTGATCCAGAAAGTATCATTGCCCGCACCATGGTACCGATGATCAATGAAACCGTGCGCTGCCTAGAAGAGGGGATCATCGCGACCCCGGCAGAGGCCGACATGGCACTGATGTACGGCCTGGGCTTCCCGCCATTCCGCGGCGGTGTCTTCCGTTACCTCGATACCATCGGCCTGGATCGCTTCGTGGCCATGGCCGACAGCTACGCTCACCTCGGTCCCCTGTATCAGATCACCGATAACCTTCGCGCCATGGCCCAGAGTGGCGAGCGCTTCTATCAAGGACAGTAAGGAGTCGTCATCATGAACCAGGCAGTCATTGTTGATTGTATCCGCACCCCCATGGGGCGCTCCAAAGCCGGGGTCTTCCGCCATGTGCGCTCAGAATCCCTTTCCGCCCATCTGATGCAGCAGTTGTTGGTGCGTAATCCCCAACTGGATCCAACCGAGCTCGAGGACGTGATCTGGGGCTGTGTGCAGCAAACCCTAGAGCAGGGCTTTAACGTGGGCCGCAATGCCGCGCTACTGGCGGGCCTGCCCAAGTCCGTCGGTGCCGTAACCGTTAACCGCTTATGCGGCTCATCGATGCAAGCCATCCACGACGCCACCCGCGCCATCATGGTGGGCGACGGCGATGCCTTTATCGTCGGTGGCGTCGAGCACATGGGCCATGTGCCGATGAACCACGGCTTGGATTTCCACCCGGGACTGGCGCACAACGTCGCCAAGGCCGCAGGAATGATGGGCCTCACCGCCGAGATGCTGGGCAAAATGCACGGGATCAGCCGCGAGCAGCAGGACGCGTTCGCCGTCCGCTCCCATCAACGCGCCCACGCAGCGTCCATTGAAGGCCGGTTTGAGGCGGAGATCGCGCCACTGGAAGGGCACGATCCCAGCGGTAACCTGATCAAGGTGACCCACGATGAGGTGATCCGCCCAGAAACCAGCCTGGAAAGTCTGGCTGGCCTGCGTCCGGTGTTTGACCCGGTCAATGGCACCGTCACCGCCGGTACCTCCTCGGCTCTGTCCGATGGCGCCGCCGCCATGCTGATCATGAGTGAAGCCAAAGCCAAGGCGCTGGGCCTGCCCATTCGTGCCCGTATTAGGTCGATGGCCGTGGCCGGCTGTGATCCCTCTATCATGGGTTACGGCCCGGTGCCCGCCACCCAGAAAGCGCTGAAGCGTGCCGGCTTAAGCGTGGCCGATCTGGACGTCATCGAGCTTAATGAGGCCTTTGCCGCCCAATCCCTGCCCTGCGTAAAGGATCTCGGTTTGACCGAGGTGGTCGAGGACAAGGTGAACCTCAACGGCGGGGCCATCGCTTTGGGCCACCCGCTGGGCTGCTCCGGCGCGCGGATCAGCACCACGCTGATCAACCTGATGGAATCCAAAGATGCCACCTTAGGCCTGGCCACCATGTGCATCGGCCTGGGCCAGGGGATCGCGACCGTGTTTGAGCGGGTGTAAGCGCGACTGCCCGCTCTCACGATATCCATAAAAAAGGGCCAGCAAATGCTGGCCCTTTTGTCGTTGGATCCCGTTATTCGGTACGGAAACGGCCGACCACCTGCGCCAAATGCTCGGCGTCACCATGAATGATCTCGGTTGCGGCACGGCTGTCCTGCCCCAAGGCCAACATCTGATCAGCAACCTGCTTGATCTGGACGGTGTTGTCTCGCACGTTGGCGGATACCGTGCGCTGCTCCTCTGACGCGGCCGCGATCTCATAGGTGCGGCGGGCCACTCCGTTGATCGCCTCGGTGATCTGAGCAAAATAGGCAGCCGTTTCCTGCGCCTGACACACGCTGTGCTCGGCATTTGTACTACTGCTCGCCATGGCACGCACCGCCTGCTCAGACTGCTCTTGGAGCTGGCCGATCATGGCACGGATCTCCTCCGTGGACGCATGGGTGCGCTGGCTCAACACCCGCACCTCGTCCGCCACCACGGCAAAACCGCGACCCTGCTCGCCGGCGCGCGCCGCTTCAATGGCGGCATTGAGCGCCAGTAGATTGGTTTGATCCGCCAAGTTCTCAATCGTCGCCAAGATCTGGCCGATCCCCTGGGTATCCTGCGCCAATTGCGAGATGATCTCGGTCGCGCCTGCCAGCTCTTGCACCAACGATTGGGTCGCCTCATGGTTGCGACTCATGGTCTGTTGACCCTGAATACACGCAAGCTCACTTTGCTGCACCGCCAGCTTGGTTTGCTCGGCGTTCTCGGCAACCTCCGCCGCCGCCACATCCATCTGTGCAATGGCACTGGCGATCTGTTCAACCTGAGTGTGTTGCTGCACCAGCACCTGCTGACTGCGACTCGATAGCGCACTGGACTGCTGTGCCTTGTCAGCCATCTCACCGGTCCCTTGGCCGATCTGCTGAACGATCTGCTGCAATTGCGCGATAAAGCGATTGAGGTTCTGCACCACCAAACCGATCTCATCCTGCTGCCGCACCGTAAGCCGCTGCGTCAGATCGCCGTGACCATCGGCCAATTGACCGATCGCCCGCTGCAACCATCTCAGCGGACGCACCAAGCGTACCGCCCGCCACCAGGAAAAGAGGCCGGCGCCGATCAACAACAGCAAGGTGGTCCACACTAGGCCCCGTCGCGCCTCGGCCACGGCAGCAAAGGCATCCCGCTGTTCAATAAACAGCAGCAAGGTCCAGTTTGGCCCCTCGATCGGCACGGCCAGCATCAACTGAGTCTCGCCTTGATGCTCAATAGAGGCTAATTGCTGGCTGGCGCGCTGCTGCTGCAGCCATTGGGCCGTCAGCCGCGGCTCCAACTGGGCTACCGGCTGCCCCGCCAGCGCGGGATCACGATACGCCACAATGTGGTTATCGCTATCCAGCAACAGAGCGCCGCCTCGATACGCCAGCTGCACGTTTAGAACCTCGCTGATAATGTCATTGACCGTGATATCGGCCGCCAGCACTCCTTGATGCACGCCCGCAAACGCCTGCGCGATGCTGATCACCATATCACCGTCGATGTCCTGATACGGCTGGGTGTAGATCAAACCGGAAGCCGCACTGGCATTTTGATACCAAGGCCGCGTGCGCGGATCGTAATCAATCGGCCAAGATTCCGTCTTGTCGCCATAGGCGATGCTGCCATCGACAAAACCGGCGTACACCGACAGGAAATCCCCGGCTCGCTTGGTCAGCAGCAGCTCTCGCTCCGCCTTATCCTCACCGGCGATGGGGGCAAGATTGGCCTGAAGCAGGCGCTCGCGCCCTTGTAACCAATGATCGATCCCCGCCTGTGTCGCGCGTGCCGTCGCATGCATTTGCTGGGCAATACTGTCGCTGATCTCCCGCTCCAGTCGCCGATCGCTCAACCAGCCCTGCACCGAGCTGGTAAAGATCACCAGACCAGCAAAAGAGAGCACCAATCTAGACTTTAAGGATAAGATCATGTTTTTCTCGTTGTTATTAAGCCTTGCCAGATGGGCGCTATGCTAACGGATCGCCAATGCGAAGCGGCTAGCGTTTACCAAGGTCTTACAACAAAGTGGCGGTCGATCACGCTTCCGGTTGCCCAAGACTTGCACCCATCTACCAGCGGCGTATGATACCGCGCGTATTTTTTAACCAGCGAGACCGTTATGACCGAGCTATTTGCCACTGCACAACACCAATTGGACGCCATGGGGCTCCGCTGCCCAGAGCCAGTGATGATGGTGCGAAAAACCGTGCGTAAGATGGACGCCGGTGAGACCTTACTGGTGACTGCGGACGATCCCTCCACCACCCGGGATATTCCCAGCTTTTGCCGCTTTATGGATCACGAACTGCTCGCCAGCGACATCGATAGCGCACCCTATCGCTACCTGATCCGCAAAGGCAACTGATCCCAAACCACTTTACAGTCGCAAACACATTCCCCTAGACCCGGCCTTTGAGCCCCCGCCCCCTGTTGTTACACTCGATTTGCACTCGAACAACATCGATAACAACAGGGACCGTCATGTTCAAGCCAACCACTCTCGCCCTGGCACTGGCTGCCAGTGGCTTGCTGAGCGCGCCACTGCAGGCCGACAGCGCAAGCGATCAAACCTCAGATCCGCAATGGCAGGTTGACCAACCCGCCAACGCCCCATTGCAAACCATCCAAATTGACGTGCAGCAAGGCACCTGGATGAACGTCGACATCAGCCCCGATGGCAAAACCCTGGTGTTTGATCTGCTCGGCGATATCTACACCATGCCCCTCTCTGGCGGCGAAGCCACGCCGCTGGTGCAAGGGATCGCCTGGCACATGCAGCCTCGCTTCAGCCCCGACGGCAAACGCATCGCCTTCACCTCGGATAGGGACGGCGGCGACAACCTGTGGATCGTCAATGCCGACGGCAGCGACGCGCAGGCGGTCACCAGTGAAGACTTCCGCCTGCTCAACAGTCCAGCCTGGAGCCCGGATGGTGATTATCTGGTCGGCCGCAAACACTATACCGCCCGCCGCAGCTTAGGCGCCGGTGAAGTCTGGATGTACCACCTCGGCGGTGGCGAAGGCGTGAAGCTGACCGCGCGGGAGAATGACCAGAAAGATCTGGGCGAGCCCGCCTTTTCCCCCGATGGCCGTTACCTCTACTTCTCGCAAGATGCGACGCCGGGCAAGACCTTCCACTATTCCAAGGACTCGGTCAAAGGGATCTACAAGATCAAGCGCTACGACCGCCACAGCGGTGAGATCGACGTGCTGCTGGAGGGCAGTGGCGGTGCCATTCGCCCCACCCCAAGCCCAGATGGCAAAACTCTGGCCTACATCGCCCGCGATGGGTTCCAAAGCGCGCTGTATCTGTACGACCTCACTTCCGGTGAGACCCGCAAGGTATACGACCAACTCGACCGCGACATGCAGGAAACCTGGGCCATCCATGGGGTTTACCCCACCCTAGCCTGGACCCCGGACAACACACACCTGGTGTTCTGGGCTGGCGGCCAGATCCACAAGCTGGACGTCGATCAAGGCAGCAGCGAGGTGATCCCCTTCCACGTCAAAGCCGACAAGCAGATCCAACCCGCCGTGCGCTTCGCTCAGGATCTGGATCAAGACCAGTTCCAGGTGAAAATGCTGCGACAGATGTCGGTCTCGCCCAACGGCAAGCAACTGGTGTTCGAAGCGCTCGGTAAGATCTGGCTGCAAAGCCTGCCCGATGGCAAGCCAAAACGTTTAACCAAGCAAGACAGCAGCTTTGAGCTGTTCCCTGCGTGGTCACGAGATGGCAAGCAACTCGCGTACGTCAGCTGGGATGATCAAGCGCAAGGCAAGGTGGTTCTACGGGATCTACGCCGCAAGCGTGAACGCATACTCACCACCGAGCCCGGCAAGTACGTCGAGCCTGCGTTTTCGCCGGACGGCGATACCTTGGTATTTCGCAAGAGCAAGGGCTACTACATCACCCCACGCAGCTGGAACCGAGAACCTGGGATCTATTCGGTCGATCTGACCAACAAGAAAGCCGAGCCGAAGCGGATCAGCAAGCGCGGCAACCGGCCCCACTTTGGGGCAGACAATGACCGCGTCTATTTTACCAGCAGCGAAGCGGGCAAACCGGCGCTGGTCAGCGTCGGCATTCACGGCTTTGAGGAGCGGGTGCACTTCACTTCGGATCACGCCACCGAGTTTCACGTCGCCCCCAACGGCAAGCATCTGGCCTTTGCCGAACGCTTTAAGGTGTTTGTCACCCCCTTGGCGCATCATGGCGAAATCCTGAAGATAGGACCCAATGGCGGCGGTCTGCCAGTCAAACAGCTGTCGCAGCGGGCGGGCGAGCAGATCAGCTGGACCAATGACAGCGCGAGTCTGTACTGGAACCTGGGACCGGATCTGTACCAAGTCACGCTCGAACGCCTGTTTGAACCCGGTGCTGAGCTGGAGGTTGACGCCCAGGTGCGCTCCATCGGCCTAACGGGCGACGCCGAGGTTCCACGTGGAACCATTGCCTTTGTCGGCGGCCAGGTGCTCACCATGGACGGCGATCAGGTGCTGAGCGAGGCCACCGTGATCGTAGAAGGCAACAAGATCGTCGCGGTCGGCACCGATCTCGAGATCCCGAAAGGCGCGCAGGTGATCGAGATCCACGGTAAAACCCTGATGCCGGGGATCTTTGATGCCCACGCCCATGGCAGCCAAGGTCAGGATGAGATCATCCCGCAGCAGAACTGGATCAACTACGCTGGCTTAGCGCTGGGGGTCACCAGCATCCACGATCCCTCTAACGACACCACCGAGGTGTTCGCCGCCAGCGAGCTGCAAAAAGCGGGTGAGATCGTTGCTCCGCGGATCTTCTCCACCGGCACCATTTTGTACGGCGCAGACGGACCCGGTTACACCGCCCACATCGACTCGCTGGAAGACGCCAAGTTCCACCTGTCCCGCCTCAAGGCGGTCGGTGCCTTCAGTGTGAAGAGCTACAACCAACCCCGCCGCAATCAACGCCAACAGGTGATCGCCGCCGCGCGTGAGCTGGAGATGATGGTGGTGCCAGAGGGCGGCTCGCTGCTGCAACACAATCTGAGCATGATCGCCGATGGCCACACCGGCATCGAGCACAGCCTGCCTGCGGCCAACCTGTATGACGACATCAAGCAGTTCTGGTCTCAGACTGAGGTGGGTTACACCCCAACCTTGGTGGTCGCCTATGGTGGCATTTGGGGCGAAAACTACTGGTACGACAAAACCGAGGTGTGGAACCACCCGCGCCTTTCCGCCTATGTGCCCAAGGATATCCTGCGCAGCCGTGCCATGCGCCGCCCCACCGCGCCGGATGAACACTACAACCACTTCAATGTCGCCCGGGGCGCCAAGGAGGTCGGGGATCTCGGCGTGAGAAGCATGATCGGTGCCCATGGTCAGCGTGAGGGGCTCGGTGCGCACTGGGAGATCTGGATGTTTGCCCAAGGCGGCATGAGCAATCTGGAGGCGCTGAAAACCGCCACCCTGAACCCAGCCATTCACTTCGGCATGGAGCATCAACTCGGCTCCATCAGCGCGGGCAAGCTGGCGGATCTGATCGTGATCGATGGCAACCCATTGGCCGATATTCGCGACTCCGATAAGGTGCAATACACCATGGTCAATGGCCGCCTGTTTGACGCCAAAACCATGGATCGCATCGACGGCAAAGGCCAGCAACGACAAGCCTTCTTCTTCGAAAGCGTGAAGTTGTAAACATTTTGTGAGCAACCACTCACTCTCACAAAAACGCCTGCAATCGCAGGCGTTTTTTATTCTTCTAGCAAGCAGGCCTGATAGCTGGGGCACTGCACCAGATGATCGTTGACCATCCCCACCGCCTGCATAAAGGCGTAACAGATGGTGCTGCCAACAAAGTTAAAGCCGGCTTTTTTCAGCGCCTTGCTCATGGCGTCAGACTCGGCGCTGGTGGCAGGCACCTCACTCATAGCCTGCCGCTGATTGACAATGGGCTGGCCACCGACGAAGCCCCAAAGGTACTGGGAGAAATCGACGCCGTTGGCCTCCATTGCCAAATACGCACGGGCGTTTTTGATGATCGAGTTTACCTTCAGCCGGTTGCGGACAATGCCGGGATCTTGCAACAGCGCTTCCACTTTCGCCTCGTCATACAAGGCGATCTTGTAGGGATCGAACCCATCAAAAGCCGCTCGATAATTTTCGGTTTTGCGTAGGATGATCAGCCAAGACAGTCCCGCCTGCTGGCCATCCAGACACAACTTTTCAAACAGTTCGCGCTTATCAAAAACCGGTCGACCCCACTGCTCATCGTGATACGCCACATACAGCGGATCCGTCCCGCACCAACTGCACCGTTCTGCTTCCATGACCAACTCCCCCAATTGACCCCCCTTTCAGCGAATATCCAACGCACATCGTTAAAATTTAACCTACATTCGCCGATCGGCACAGGGTATAATCAGCCCCATTTATCCAATTCCACACCGCATTCAGGTGAGATCCCATGCATAAGTATGACACCAAGACCTTTCAGGGCCTGATCATGGCTCTGCAGGACTACTGGGCCCAGCAAGGCTGTGCCGTAGTTCAGCCGCTGGACATGGAAGTCGGCGCCGGTACTTCCCACCCGCTGACCTGTCTGCGCGCCATCGGCCCAGAGCCGTTTGCCGCTGCCTACGTCCAACCGTCCCGTCGCCCGACTGATGGCCGTTACGGTGAAAACCCGAACCGCCTGCAGCACTATTACCAGTATCAGGTGATGATGAAGCCGGCGCCGGACAACATCCAGGAGCTGTATCTGGGCTCACTGAAAGCCATTGGTATGGATCCGGAAGTCCACGACATCCGTTTCGTCGAAGACAACTGGGAGAATCCGACTCTGGGTGCCTGGGGTCTGGGCTGGGAAGTCTGGCTGGATGGCATGGAAGTGACCCAGTTCACCTACTTCCAGCAGGTTGGTGGCCTTGAGTGCCGCCCGGTAACCGGCGAGATCACCTATGGTCTTGAGCGTCTGGCCATGTACGTTCAGGGCGTCGACAACGTCTACGATCTGATCTGGGCCGACGGCCCGTTTGGCACCATCACCTACGGGGATGTGTTCCTGCAAAACGAGATCGAGCAGTCGACCTACAACTTCGAACACGCCGATGTGGATGCACTGTTCTTCCAGTTCGACCAGTCCGAAAAAGAGTGTCAGAAATTGCTGGCACTGGAAAAGCCACTGCCACTGCCCGCTTACGAGCGCGTACTGGATGCCGGCCACGCCTTTAACATGCTGGATGCCCGCAAGGCCATCTCCGTGACTGAGCGTCAACGCTACATCCTGCGCATTCGCACCCTGTCTAAAGCGGTTGCTGAAGCGTACTACGCCTCCCGTGAAGCCCTGGGCTTCCCAATGTGCAAACCAAAGCAGTGAGGGCACGATGACACAACACACTTTTTTAGTTGAGATCGGCACCGAAGAGCTGCCACCAAAATCTCTGCGCACCTTGGCGGAATCCTTTGCCGCTAACCTGATCGCCAACCTGGACAAGGCCGAAGTGCCGCACGGAAAAATGGAGTGGTTCGCCTCGCCACGCCGCCTGGCGATCAAAATCGCCGATATGGCGACCAGCCAGCCGGATAAGATCGTTGAGAAACGTGGCCCGGCCATCGCCTCCGCGTTTGACGCCGACGGCAACCCGACCAAAGCCGCCCAAGGCTGGGCCCGCGGCAACGGCATTACTGTTGAGCAGGCCGGTCGCATGAAGACCGACAAAGGCGAATGGCTGCTGCACAAAGCGGAAGTTAAAGGTCAGCCGGTCCAAGGCCTGCTGCCAGACTTGGTGGCTCAGGCACTGGCTAAACTGCCTATCCCTAAGCCAATGCGCTGGGGCTCATCCGACATCCAGTTTATCCGCCCGGTGAAAACCGTGACCCTGTTGCTGGGCAACGAGTCCATCGACGCCACCATTCTGGGTAAAGAAAGCAGCACCACCATTCAGGGCCACCGCTTTATGGGTGAGCAGTTCCTGAACATTGAGTCTGCCGATCAGTACCCTCAGCTGCTGCTGGACGGTAATTACGTACTGGCGGATTACGAAGCCCGTAAAGCGCAGATCACAGAAGGTATTGCTGCAGCTGCAGCGGCCATCGGTGGCAACGCCGACATGGACGATGAGCTGCTGGAGGAGGTGACTTCGCTGGTTGAATGGCCAGTGGTGCTGACCGCATCCTTTGAGCCGGAGTTCTTGAAGGTACCGGCCGAAGCGTTGGTGTACACCATGAAGGGCGATCAAAAGTACTTCCCGGTATACGACAACGACGGCAAGCTGATGCCGAAGTTCATCTTCGTCTCCAACATCGAATCGAAAGATCCAGCTGTAGTGATCGACGGGAACGAGAAAGTGGTACGCCCACGTCTGGCCGATGCCGAGTTCTTCTTCAATACCGATAAGAAGCAGAAACTGGAAGCTCAGCTGCCGCGTCTGGAGTCCGTGCTGTTCCAGAAGCAACTGGGTACCCTCAAAGACAAGACCGACCGGATCCAAGGCATGGCAGAGCATGTCGCTGGCTTGATCGGCGCCGATCAAGCCCACGCTGCCCGTGCCGGCTTGCTGTCCAAGTGTGACTTGATGACCGACATGGTGTTCGAATTTACCGACACCCAAGGCATTATGGGCATGCACTACGCCCGCCACGATGGCGAAGCGGAAGCCGTTGCCATCGCGCTGAACGAGCAGTACCAGCCTCGCTACGCCGGTGACGATCTGCCGGGCTCCGGTGTGGCCCAGGCACTGGCCATCGCTGATAAGATGGATTCCCTAGTAGGGATCTTCGGCATTGGTCAGCCACCAAAAGCCGATCGCGACCCGTTTGCCCTGCGCCGCGCTGCCATCGGCGTGCTGCGTATCGCGGTAGAGAAGAAGCTGCCACTGGATCTATTCGATCTGGCCGCCTACAGCTACAGCCTGTTCGCCGAACAAGGCAAGCTGGAGAACGATCCCAAGCAGGCCGTGAAGGTGTGCGATCAGGTCGTTGACTTTATGCTGGCCCGCTTCCGTGCCTGGTATCAAGAAGAAGGCTTCCCGGTTGACGTGATCCAGGCTGTTCTGGCAGTACGCCCGACCCGTCCTGTTGATTTCGATCAGCGCGTCAAAGCGGTACAACACTTCCGTAGCCTGGACGCCGCAGAGGCCCTGGCCGCCGCCAACAAGCGGGTCGGCAATATCTTGGCCAAGGTCGAAGGCGAGATCGCTGACAACGTCAACGGCGAGCTGCTGCAGGAAAGTGCCGAAAAAGTACTGGCTGCGAAGATCGCCGAAGTAGCGGCTGAGATCACGCCATTGTACGCCGCGGGTGAATACCAGCAGGGTTTGACCAAGTTGGCCGAGCTGCGTGAAGGCGTCGATACCTTCTTCGATGAAGTGATGGTGAATGCGGATGATCTCGCGCTGCGAGCGAACCGTCAGGCGCTGCTCAAGCAACTGCGTGGATTGTTTATGCAGGTAGGGGATATCTCGTTGCTGCAGCAATAAGCGGCTCGACAGCTCTTCAACCAAATGCCCCGAGGCCACCGCAAGGTGGCCTTTTTTGTGTCTACCACAGACTGCACCAACAACCCCGCCTGCGCGTCGCGATAGCCAGAAAGCAACAAGGTGGTTCCGGATAGACTAACACGACCAATCCATGTCCCGAGGGTATGGCTTCTGGGTGTGAGTTGGTCTCGATACGCCGCACAGAGCATAACGAGTAAAGTCGCTGCAAACGGCATGAAGCAAGTGGTGTGTTGTCGGCAAAGACGTCGAACGCCGGGGCGGCGAAAGAGAAGAAGACAAAGAAGCAGCCCGGTCACGAAACGGCGACAGAAGCGCAGTAGATAAGGGGGCATCAAGCGCAAGATGTTCAGGGTAGAATAACGCGGGCATCACTTCCTGCGTGTTTTTTTATTGTCCTTTTCAGAGGAATGGGCGTTCTAACGAAAAAGATTGGCCAACGGAAGTTTCTCCCTATAATGCCCAAAACCGGTGCGCACGCTTTTTTATGGCGGGTTCGTGCTGGTCTGAAATCATTCCTACCAGTCTCATCCCGTCGCTTTGAATTTCTCCAGAAGTAACCGGGATAGACCATGCATATCGAATCTGACATCAAATTAGGCTTTAAAGACGTTCTGTTTCGCCCTAAGCGTTCTACGCTAAAGAGCCGTTCTGAAGTCGATCTCCGTCGCACGTTCCAGTTTAAGCACGCCGAAGGCGACTGGACTGGCGTCCCTGTCATTGCCGCCAACATGGATACCGTCGGTACTTTTGAGATCGCCGCAGCGCTGGCCGAGCACGAGATGCTGACCGCCATCCACAAGCATTACAGCATCGAGCAGTGGGGCGAGTTCCTGGCCAGCCAGGACGAAAGGATCTACCAGCACATCATGGTTTCCACCGGCACTTCTGAGCGCGAATTTGGCAAACTGTGCACCTTGCTCAACGACTTCCCACAGCTGCGTTTTATCTGCATCGATGTGGCCAACGGCTACCAGCAGGCCTTCGTCGACTACGTCGCTAAGGTCCGCGCCACCTTCCCGTCCAAGGTGATCGTCGCGGGTAACGTCGTAACCGGCGAGATGGCTGAAGAGCTGATCCTGTGTGGCGCCGATATCGTTAAAGTGGGCATTGGTCCTGGCTCCGTTTGTACCACCCGTGTGAAGACCGGTGTCGGCTATCCTCAGCTGTCCGCCATCATTGAGTGTGCCGATGCGGCCCACGGTCTGGGCGGTCAGATCATCGGCGACGGCGGCTGCAGCTGTGCCGGTGACGTATCCAAGGCCTTTGGTGGCGGGGCTGACTTCGTAATGTTGGGCGGCATGCTGGCCGGTCACGACGAGTCCGGCGGCGAGCGCGTAGAGCAGGACGGCAAAACCTTCGTTGCCTTCTACGGCATGAGCTCTGACACCGCGATGAACAAGCACAACGGTGGCGTTGCTAAATACCGCGCTTCTGAAGGCAAGACCGTAATGCTGCCTTACCGTGGCCCGGTTGAAAACACCGTACAGGATATCCTGGGTGGCGTGCGCTCCACCTGTACCTATGTGGGTGCAACCAAGCTAAAAGAGCTGACCAAGCGGACCACCTTTATCCGCGTAAACGAGCAAGAAAACCGCGTCTACAGCTGATAGACGAGCTTAAGAAGAAAGGCGCAGACCCATAGGGCTGCGCCTTTTTTGTTTCACGTGAAACATTCAATTGCTGCTGATAGTGGATAGCGGATAGCGGATAGCGGATAGCGGATAGCGGATAGCGGATAGCGGATAGCGGATAGCGGATAGCGGATAGCGGATAGCGGATAGCGGATAGCGGATAGCGGATAGCGGATAGCGGATAGCACATGTTCCACGTGAAACATGCCGGTGGATCGCCGATGTATTCAGGTCGTCCCGAAGAGAGGATGAAAAAAGGGCAGCCCTGTGGCTGCCCTTCTTCTAGCTTGGCCTTAGATCAAACGTCTAGGTTTGCCACCGCCAGCGCGTTGCGCTCGATAAACTCACGGCGAGGCTCGACTTGATCACCCATCAGGGTATTGAACAATTGATCCGCGCCGATCGCATCCTCAATGGTGACCTGCAGCATGCGGCGAGTTTCCGGATCCATCGTGGTTTCCCACAATTGGTCTGGGTTCATCTCACCCAGCCCTTTATAGCGCTGGATGTACAGGCCTCGCTTGGACTCCTTGATCAGCCACTCAAGCGCCTGCTCAAAGTTGGTCACCGACAAGCGACGCTCACCACGACGAATGTAAGCGCCCTCTTCCAGCAGATCAGCCAAGGCACCAAACAGCGCAACGATCTTGGCATAATCGCTCGAATGGAAGAAGTCGTAGGTCAGGACATAATCCGACTCAACACCATGCTGACGCAGGATCAGCTTAGGCAGCCACATGCCGCGCTCGCTCTCCTCCTCCAGCTCCCAGCGATAGCTGGCACCTTCGAGATCCAGCTCATTCAGGCTGTCCACCAGACCTTCGGTCCATTGGGTCATCGACGCCTTATCTTTCAATTCGGCTTCGGTGATCGCCGTGGTGTACACCAGTTGCTTCAACAAGCTGATAGGGAAGCGACGGCTTTGACGTTCTACCACCTGCTCCACATCGCGGAACTGATACACCAAACGCTCCAGCTGCTCACCACCGATCCCCGGCGCTTCTGCATTAACGTGCAGTGCCGCATTGTCTAGGGCCAAAGTTGTCAGGTACTCGGTCAGAGCGGGTTCATCCTTGATGTAGCGCTCCTGCTTGCCCTTCTTCACCTTGTACAGAGGTGGCTGTGCAATGTAGATAAAGCCACGCTCGATCAACTCAGCCATCTGGCGATAGAAGAAGGTCAACAGCAAGGTCCTAATGTGGGAGCCGTCGACATCCGCATCGGTCATGATGATGATGTTGTGGTAGCGGGTCTTCTCCGGATCGTACTCATCTCGGCCGATGCCACAGCCCAACGCCGTGATAAGCGTGGCCACTTCCTGGGAAGAGAGCATCTTATCGAAGCGGGCTTTCTCAACGTTTAGGATCTTACCCTTCAGTGGCAAGATCGCCTGATTCTTACGGTTCCGCCCCTGCTTGGCGGAGCCGCCCGCAGAATCACCCTCCACAATGTAGAGTTCGGATTTACCTGGGTCTTTTTCCTGACAATCCGCCAACTTGCCCGGCAGACCGGCCAGATCCAACGCGCCCTTACGGCGGGTCATCTCACGCGCTTTACGCGCCGCTTCACGAGCACGGGCCGCATCGATGATCTTGTTCACCACGACTTTGGCTTCGCTTGGGTTTTCCAGCAGATACTCTGCCAGCTTCTCACCCATCGCCTGCTCAACCGCGGTTTTTACCTCGGAGGAGACCAGCTTATCTTTGGTCTGAGAGGAGAACTTAGGATCCGGTACCTTGACCGAGATCACCGCCGTCAGGCCCTCACGCGCATCATCGCCGGAAGCCGAAGTCTTGGCTTTCTTGCTGTAGCCCTCTTTTTCCATATAGGTATTGAGGGTACGCGTCAATGAAGCCCGGAAGCCCGCTAAGTGGGTACCGCCATCGCGCTGAGGGATGTTGTTGGTAAAGCAGTAGATGTTTTCTTGGAATCCATCGTTCCACTGCATCGCGATCTCAACCGCAGTGCCATCTTCCCGCTCAGTATTGAAGTAGAAGATGTTCGGGTTGATCGCCGTTTTGTTGGTATTAAGGAACTCAACGAAGGCCTGGATCCCACCCTCGTAGCAGAAGTGCTCTTCCTTACCATCACGCTCATCCACCAAACGGATCGACACGCCCGAGTTCAGGAAGGACAGCTCACGAACCCGCTTGGCCAGGATATCGTAATGGAAGGTCACATCGGAGAAGATGGTAGGACTTGGCCAAAAACGGATATCCGTCCCGGTTCTATCGGTATCCCCAACCACCTTCATCGGTGCTTCTGGCTCACCCAAGTGATAGGTTTGCTCGTGAACATGGCCTTGACGTCGAACGGTCAGCTCCAGCTTATCGGACAAGGCGTTAACCACAGACACACCCACACCGTGCAGGCCGCCGGAAACCTTGTAGGAGTTGTCATCGAACTTACCACCGGCGTGCAGCACGGTCATGATCACCTGCGCGGCGGAGACACCCTCTTCTTCATGGATGTCTACCGGAACACCTCGGCCATCATCCTTAACTGACAGTGAGCCATCGGTATGGATGGTGATCACGATGTCATTACAGTGACCGGCCAAGGCTTCATCGATGGAGTTATCCACCACCTCGAACACCATGTGGTGCAGACCGGTGCCATCATCGGTATCACCGATGTACATACCCGGACGCTTACGTACTGCGTCGAGGCCTTTAAGGACCTTAATACTCGAGGAATCGTAGCTGTTTTCTGCCATTCGCCTGTCTCTGATTAATCTTACTGTTCCGTTATCCGACCCTGTTCCACGTGGAACGTCTTGTCCCAGGGCACCATCGCCAGCTGCGCCGGCTCAATGGCCGAGACAAACACCTGGCTGCCGGTTTTCTGTAATTGCTGCAACAACAAGGTGCGTCGATCCTTATCCAGTTCCGACGCCAAATCGTCCACTAAGTAGAGACAACCCCTATGCTGTTGCTGCCCAAGCACCTGACCTTGTGCGATCTTCAACGCACAAACCAGCAACTTGAGCTGACCGCGGGACAGATTGTCCTGCGCTGGCAATTTTTCTACCCTGAGACGCAGATCCGCCTTATGGGGACCTGAGACCGTATAACCCAATTGAATATCCCGCTCTAAGCCTTGGCTTAGTAGCAACTCCAAGGGCGTTCTTGCATCCCATCCTTGACTAAAACTGACCCGGATCGGCACATCGGGTAAAAACTGACTTATTATACCCTCCAACGCGCCATTTAACGAATTTACCCAATCACTTCGCAGTCGGGTTAGCCAGTCTCCATAGTGCGCCATCTGGCTGTCCCAGACGGCGATCTGACGCTGTGGCGCCTTCTGTTTCAGCAATTGGTTTCGTTGCTTGAGCAGGCGTCGATACCGACTCCAAACGCCGATAAATTGAGGATCGGCATGGAAGGCGCCCCAATCGATAAACTCTCGCCGCGCCTTTGGGCCATCGAGCAGCAATGCAAAGCTTTCCGGACTGATCAGCTGCAGTGGCAGCCGGGCCGCCAGATCGGAAATACGCTGAGGGCGCTCGCCGTTGATCCGCACATCGTTGTCGCCGTCTCGCTGACGCTGGATCCCCAGTCGATCGCCCTCGCTTAGACGGGTAAACAAGGTAAATTGCGGCTGCTCATACTGGATCACGCGTTGGGCCAGATGCGTCCGAAACGATCGGCCCAGACTCAGATACCAGATCGCCTCAAGCACACTGGTTTTGCCGCTGCCGTTGTCGCCGTAGATCAAATTGAGACCGGCAGCGGGCTCTAGGCTGGCGGTCTCAATATTTCGAAAGTGATGTATTTGAAGGCGTGAAAGGGCCATTACAACCGCATCGGCATCACCACATAGAGTGATTCGTCGTTCTCGCCATTCTCAAACAGGGCGCTGCTGTTGGGGCCTCCCAGCGTCAGCTTAACCGAATCCTGTTTGAGTGCGTTGAGCACGTCCAGAACATAAGAGACGTTGAAACCGATCTCCAGATCCTGGTAGCCATACTCGATATCCAGCACCTCTTCGGCCTCTTCCTGCTCTGGGTTGTTCGCAGTGATAGTGAGCTTGTTGTTTTCCAGCAACAAACGAACACCACGGAACTTCTCATTCGACAGGATGGACGCACGAGCAAAGGCCTG
Organism: Ferrimonas pelagia; assembly: GCF_039543565.1. Classification (NCBI taxonomy): domain Bacteria; kingdom Pseudomonadati; phylum Pseudomonadota; class Gammaproteobacteria; order Alteromonadales; family Ferrimonadaceae; genus Ferrimonas; species Ferrimonas pelagia. The sequence goes on from NZ_BAABJZ010000095.1 coordinate 36,423, forward strand.
TTTGAGCAGATCACGCTGGGCGATCACCACCTTGTCACCATCCTTAGGCAAGACTCGACGGTAATCCGGGAAGCGGCCATCCACCAACTTAGAGGTGAAGATCGCGTCTTTGGTAACCGCCCGGATGCTGGAGTCACCAATGCACAGGGTGATCTCGGCCGCCTCATCTTCGAATAAGCGGGCCAACTCCACCACCCCTTTGCGCGGTACGATCACCTGCTTTTCTGGCAATGTGGCCTCAATGCTACGACGACTGACCGCCAAGCGATGGCCATCGGTCGATACCGTCCGCAGCACATTGCCCTCGGTCTCAAACAACATGCCATTGAGGTAATAACGGACATCCTGGTGCGCCATGGAGAATTGGGTCGATTCGATCAGCGATTTGAGCACACCCTGAGGCAAAGTGAACTGCAACTCCCCCTGCCAATCCCCCAGATCGGGAAACTCTTCGGCCGGCAGCGTCGCCAGCGAGAAGCGGCTGCGACCACAACGGATCAACAAGCGATTTTCCTGCTGCTCAATGCGGATCAGATCACCGTCCGGCAGACTCTTACAGATATCCAGAAACTTGCGCGCCGGCACAGTGGTACGCCCAGGGCGGATCTCCCCTTCCAGTGCGACCTGGCCGATCAGCTCGACCTCCAGATCGGTACCGGTGATCTTGAGCAGATCGCCACTGACATCCAACAGCACATTGGCCAGGATCGGCAGATTGTGACGGCGTTCAACCGCACCGGACACCAGTTGTAACGGCTTAAACAGCGCGTCCCGGGTAATAGTAAATAGCATTGGGTCTCACCCTATCAGGAAGACAAAGTTCGGATCAGGTTGGCGTAGTCTTCTTTGATGTCATGGCTCTCTTCACGCAGCTGCTCGATCTTGCGACACGCATGCAGCACCGTGGTGTGATCACGCCCACCAAAGGCATCACCGATCTCCGGCAAGCTGTGGTTGGTCAACTCTTTCGCCAGCGCCATGGCCACCTGTCGAGGTCTCGCCACAGAGCGTGAACGACGCTTCGAGAGCAGATCTGCCACCTTGATCTTGTAATATTCAGCAACGGTTTTCTGAATATTATCAATCGTAACCAGCTTTTCCTGCAGCGCCAAGAGATCCCGTAACGCTTCGCGAACAAAATCGATGGTGATTGGACGGCCGGTGAAGTTGGCGTTAGCCATCACCCGGTTCAATGCCCCCTCAAGCTCCCGCACATTCGAGCGCAATCGCTTGGCGATAAAGAAGGCCACCTCATCCGGCAGATGAATGTTGCTCTCTTGTGCCTTACGCATCAGGATCGCCACTCGGGTTTCCAGCTCCGGCGGCTCGATCGCCACGGTCAAACCCCAACCAAAGCGAGACTTTAGCCGATCCTCCACCCCATCGATCTCTTTCGGATAGCGATCCGAGGTCAAGATGATCTGGTGATTGCCTTCAAGCAACGCATTAAAGGTGTGGAAAAACTCTTCCTGGGATCGATCCTTATTGGCAAAGAACTGAATGTCATCGATCAACAATGCATCCACACTGCGGTAGTAGCGCTTAAACTCGGCGATCGCGTTGTTCTGCAGGGCTTTCACCATGTCCTGAACAAAACGCTCGGAGTGCATGTACACCACTTTCGCATTGGGTTTGTTCTTGCGGATCCCATTGCCCACCGCATGCAGCAAGTGGGTCTTGCCCAAACCGGTTCCGCCATATAGAAACAGCGGGTTATAGGCACCACCTGGGTTATCAGCTACCTGAGTCGCCGCCGCACGCGCCAACTGGTTTGATTTACCTTCGACGAAGTTATCAAACTGATAATTAAGATTAATATTGGTTCTCGGGCCGCTGGCGCTGGGCGGAGCGGCGGCCGGAGCCGGCTCAGGCCGTTGAAACGAAGCCTGCGGCGGGGCAACGCTCCCGTGTTGGGGACGCGTCGATTCGCCCATGGCCACCTTAGGCCGGGCTTCCGGCTTACTGCCGATATCAAATTGCAGAGTCGGGGCCTGATCGCCCAACTCCTGATGAAGAAACATCGTGATCTGATTGAGATACTTGTCGCGAACCCAATCCAGCACAAAGCGATTTGGCGCATACAAAACCAGCGTATCGCCGATCAACTCTGACTGCAGCGGCCGGATCCACATACTGAACTGTTGTGCCGGCAACTCCTCTTGGAGCGACGCTACACAGCGCTGCCAAATCGGTACACTCACCGCGATCTTCCCCAAACAAATAAACACTCAAGGGGCCTGATTTTACTCTTGTTGCAGCCCGATCACCATAGCTCCACGCAGGTTATCCCCAGATCCGATCCAAGATCGTTCAATCCGATCGGATCGCAGGATCAAATGGATCGGTTTCGGCAAACGCTGATGCCACAAGGGCTGGAAAGCGATCGAAGAGATCTTTATAATCGGCGCAGCCGGATCCGATCGCGATCCGGCTGTCCATATCTAGTGGTAGATCCACAGTTTTATCCACAAGAACTGGGAAAATTCGCCGCTAGAATAAAAACACTGCAATTTAGATTGACGGTGGTGGTCGTTTTTTATTAAAATTCGGCCTCTTTTTGAACCGCCATGCTGTCGACCAAGCTCTGCTTGTGGCGATACTGGCGTCTAAAGTTAATCTGTACAGTTAACTGAATACGGTAAAAAGCTATGAAACGTACTTTTCAACCGAGCGTACTGAAGCGTAAGCGTAACCACGGTTTCCGTGCCCGCATGGCCACTAAAAACGGTCGTCAGGTACTGGCTCGTCGTCGCGCCAAAGGCCGCGCTCGCCTGTCTGCATAATTCATTATGCATAGCGCCTCTCTGGTGCGATACACCTTCAGCCGGGAGTTACGTCTGCTAACTCCTGGCGATTTCAAACCCGTCTTCGCAAACCCTGTAAGGGCTGCCTCTCCCCAGTTGACTCTGCTGGCCATACCTAATGGTCACGATCACCCTCGCCTCGGCTTAACGGTCGCCAAAAAACACGTCAAAAAAGCCTGTCGTCGAAACCGCATCAAGCGTGTTGTTCGTGATAGCTTCCGCCTGCAGCAACACCAATTGCCTGCGGTCGATATCGTGGTGATCGCGAAAAAAGGGGTCGATGAGCTGGATAATGCCGCCTTACATAAGCTGACTGAAAAACTATGGCGCAAACTTTCTCGCCGCTGCAACGAGTCCTGATAGGATTGGTTCGCGGCTATCAACGGTGGATCAGCCCTATGTTGCTGCCTCGCTGTCGATTTACGCCAAGTTGCTCACAGTATGCCGTGGAAGCACTTTCCGCTCACGGCGCGATTTATGGGTGTTGGTTAGCCATCGCACGCATACTAAAATGTCACCCTTTGCACCCGGGTGGCCACGATCCGGTCCCCAAAGCCAAACAAGGCAGAGACTGATAACTTATGGAATCACAACGCAATTTAATCCTGGTCGGATTGTTGTTTGTTAGCTACATGATGTGGCAAGCATGGCAAACTGATCAGAATCCACCGGTCGACACCCGCCCGGTCGCCAGCCTGGACGCCACTAGTGCCGACGTACCTCAGTCCAGCCAATCAGGTGAAGTACCGTCACAGGCCACCAGCGCCAACGCCAGCCTGATCAGTGTCCGCACTGACACCCTGGATCTGATGATCAACACCGTCGGTGGTGACATCATCCAAGCTGCCCTGCCTAACTATAAGGTAGAGCAAGGGGGTGAAGAGGCCCTGACCATTCTGGACAACACCCCAGCGCATAGCTACATCGCCCAAAGTGGCTTGATTGGCGCCCAAGGACCGGACAGCCAGCAGCGTCCTGTTTTTGCTGCCAGTGCAGAGCAATTTGAGCTGGCTGCCGGCCAAGACACACTGGTCGTTCCGCTGAGCTTCACCGACGCCAACGGCATCGAATTTGAAAAGCGCTTCACCTTTACCCGCGGCCATTATGATGTCCGGGTCGAGTACGTGATCAACAACACCAGCGGCCAAAACGCGCAGGTGCAGTTGTTTACTCAGCTCAAGCAAACCACAGGGAAAAAAGAAGGCAGCATGTTTATGCCGACTTACCGTGGTTCCGCCTACAGCACCGCTGACAGCCGCTATGAAAAATACAGCTTCGACAAGATCGGCAAGAACAACCTGACCGTTCTGACCGAAGGTGGCTGGATCGCCATGCTGGAGCACTACTTTGTGTCCGCTTGGGTGCCCGCCGCCGACGAGCGCAACGAGCTGTACACCCGCATGGTCAATGGCAACGAAGCCATTATCGGCGCGAAGCAGGCCAGCCACATCATCGCACCGGACAACACCAAGACCATTGGTGCGACATTCTATGTCGGCCCGAAAGATCAGGAAGCGCTGTCGGCCTTATCCCCGACCCTCAACCTGACCGTCGATTACGGTTGGTTATGGTTCCTAGCCCAGCCACTGAACGCGGTATTGATGTTCCTGCAGTCCATGGTTGGCAACTGGGGTATCGCCATCATCCTGATGACCCTGCTGATCCGTGGCTTTATGTACCCGCTGACCAAAGCGCAGTACACCTCCATGGCCAAGATGCGCAAACTGCAGCCGAAGCTGGCTGACATGAAAGAGCGCTTCGGCGACGATCGTCAGCGCATGAGCCAAGCGATGATGGAGTTGTATAAGAAAGAGAAAGTGAACCCGATGGGTGGCTGTCTGCCCCTGCTGGTTCAGTTCCCATTCTTCATTGCGTTCTACTGGGTATTGCTGGAATCGGTCGATCTGCGTCACGCGCCGTTCTTCGGCTGGATCACTGACTTGTCGCAAAAAGACCCGTACTTCATCCTGCCGCTGTTGATGGGTGCCTCCATGTTCGCCATGCAGAAGATGCAGCCGACCATGGCCACCATGGATCCGATGCAGCAGAAGATCATGCAGTACATGCCGGTGATGTTCACCTTCTTCTTCCTTTTCTTCCCATCCGGTCTGGTTCTGTACTGGCTGGTGGGTAACCTGGTGTCGATCGCCCAACAGGTGATCATCTATCGCCAGTTGGATGCACAAGGTCTGAAATGATCCTTGATTGATCGCAAGAGGCGGCCTTCGGGCCGCCTTTTTTATGGGTGAATGTACCCACCGCTCTGCCATCTGTGACGGAAGCGGTTACACTTGGCAAAAAATCCTTCGAGATAATTATGACCGATCACAACGACACCATTGTGGCCCAGGCCACCGCGCCCGGACGGGGCGGCGTTGGCATCGTCCGCGTCTCCGGCCCACTGGCCGAGCAGATCGCCACGGCAATGCTCGGCCGAGTGCCGAAAACCCGCTATGCGGAATACCTGCCTTTTAAGGATGATCAAGGCGAGGTGCTGGATCAGGGGATCGCCCTGATGTTTAAGGCCCCCCACTCGTTCACTGGCGAAGATGTACTGGAGCTCCAGGGTCACGGCGGCCCGTTCGTGATCGACATGCTGATCCGCCAGATCCTGACCCACCCCGGCGTACGCACTGCGCGTCCCGGTGAGTTTTCCGAGCGCGCCTTTCTCAACGATAAGATGGATCTGACCCAGGCTGAGGCCATTGCTGATCTGATCGAAGCCAGCTCTGAGCAAGCCGTCCGCAGTGCCATGCACTCACTGCAGGGGGACTTCTCGGCCAAGATCCACGACTTGGTGGAGCAGTTAACCCGACTGCGGATCTACGTCGAGGCCGCCATTGACTTCCCGGAAGAGGAGATCGATTTTCTTGCCGACGGCCGCATCGCTGCCGATCTCTGCGGGGTTAAAGCGCATCTGGATGCCGTGCAGCGCAGCGCCCAGCAAGGGGCCCTGATCCGTGAAGGCATGAAGGTGGTGATCGCCGGCCGTCCCAATGCCGGTAAATCCAGCCTGCTTAACGCCCTGGCTGGCCGTGAGTCCGCCATCGTCACCGACATCGCCGGTACCACCCGCGATGTCCTGCGCGAACACATTCACATCGACGGCATGCCGCTGCATATCATCGATACCGCAGGCTTACGTGAGGCCTCCGATGAGGTGGAGCGGATCGGCATCGAGCGCGCCTGGAGCGAGATCGAACAAGCCGATCGCGTCCTACTGATGGTCGATGGCACCGATACCGACGCCACCGCTCCCGAAGCGATCTGGCCGGAGTTCATTCACCGTCTGCCCGAGGGGATGGGCTTATCCATCATCCGCAACAAGGCCGATCTCACCGGTGAAGCGCTCGGCGAAAGCGAACGCGATGCCCTCCCCCTGTTCCGCCTATCGGCACGAACCGGCGAAGGCGTCGACGCCCTCAAGGCGCATCTCAAAGACTGTATGGGCTATCAGGGCACGGCGGAAGGCGGCTTCATCGCCCGCCAGCGCCACCTACAAGCCCTCGCACTGGCAGCGCAGCACCTTGAGCAAGGCGAAGAGCAACTGTTGATCTTCCACGCCGGTGAATTACTGGCAGAAGAGCTCCGCTTGGCCCAACATGCCCTGGCCGAGATCACCGGCGAATTCAGCTCGGACGATCTGTTGGGCCGGATCTTCTCCTCATTCTGCATTGGCAAGTAACCCCCGACTTTCCATATAAAAGCCCGCTGTCTGCGGGCTTTTTTGTCTTCCAAGCCCCTATAATCGGGCCATCAAACAGCCTTTCAGGAACACCATATGAAGATCGCACTGATCATAGGAACCACCATGGGCGGCGCCGAAGCGGTCGCCGATGAACTGCTACCCGTGCTGGAAAATGCCGGTCACGAGGTGATCTACTGCCTCGATCCACAGGCGGAGATCTTGCTCTCTTGTCCCCTCTGGCTGGTCGTGACCTCCACCCACGGTGCCGGCGAATTGCCGGAAAATCTGGTTAAAACCCACCAATGGCTAGCCACACAGCCAAGCCTAAACGGGATCCAGTACGCGTTATGCGGGATCGGTGATTCCAGTTACGACACCTTCTGCGGCGCACTCGATCTGCTGGAAATGCCATTGCGATCCAACGGCGCGATCGCCTTTGTGGATAAGATCCGGATCGATGTACAACATATGGATCTCCCTGAAGATCAAGCACTAAGCTGGCTGGAAAGCTGGATCCAAAGGATCTAGATCGACCGTTCGATCGCAGTTTGATCACAGGATCATTGCAGATACCCACAGTTTTGGCTTTTGATCACAGGCTCATGTGCATAAACTTGGATCTAACTGTGGTTAACCTGGATATTATTCAGAGTGTGATCTTTTTTACGATCGCCCCTGTGCATAAGATCCCGATCTATCCACCGGCTCCGATCCTTTTGATCGGCAATAGATCACAGCTTGCGATCGCACTTAAAGCACTGATAAATGAGGTGAAAATAGGCTTACCCACAAAGATCGCCTCCAGTAATAGATAAAACAACAAAGGATCTTTAAAAAGATCTTTTAATACTTAAAGATCTAAAGCTCTAGGATTGGTTAATTAGTAATCTTTCTAACAGAGGAAAGCGGTGATAGAATGCAGCGCTTTTTCGATCCACCACCGTTCGGGGTAAATGACCTATGCAGGCACAAGAACATTTTGACGTCATCGTTGTAGGCGGCGGCCATGCGGGCACCGAAGCGGCTCTGGCCAGCGCCAGGACCGGTTCTAAAACCCTATTGCTCACCCATAACCTAGACACTCTAGGGCAGATGTCCTGTAATCCAGCGATCGGTGGGATCGGCAAAGGCCACCTGGTGAAAGAGATCGATGCCTTAGGTGGCGCAATGGCGCTGGCCACTGATCAAGCCGGGATCCAATTTCGCACCCTGAACGCGTCGAAAGGCCCCGCCGTTCGCGCCACACGAGCGCAAGCGGATCGTGCCCTGTACCGCAATGCGATCCAGCAGATCCTTTTTGCTCAAAAGGATCTGCAGATCTTCCAGCAAGGCGTAAACGATCTGATCCTAGATCAAGATCGGATCGCCGGGGTGATCACCGATGCTGGGATCCGCTTTAGCGCCACAACCGTGGTGTTGACGGTCGGTACCTTCCTCGACGGTAAGATCCACATCGGTATGGAAAACTACGGTGGCGGCCGGATCGGCGATACCAATGCGGTTGCATTGGCACAGCGTCTACGTGAAATGCCATTTCGCATGGATCGACTCAAAACCGGTACACCGGCACGGCTGGATGCACGCTCATTGAACTTCTCGGTCATGCAAGAGCAAGCCGGGGACAACCCGACGCCGTTGATGTCCTACATCGGCGAGCGCAGCATGCAACCGCAACAGATCTCCTGTTACATCACCCACACCAACGAGCGAACCCACGATATTATTCGCTCCGGCTTAGCCCGCAGTCCGCTGTACACCGGCGTTATTGATGGTATCGGTCCACGCTACTGCCCATCGGTGGAAGATAAGATCATGCGGTTTGCCGATAAGAATTCGCATCAGATCTTTGTTGAGCCTGAGGGTCTTAACAGCATTGAGATCTATCCCAATGGGATCTCAACCTCATTGCCCTACGATGTGCAGATCGCCATGGTGCATTCGATCCCCGGGTTTGAACAGGCGCGGATCCTGCGTCCTGGCTATGCCATCGAGTACGATTACTTCGATCCGCGCGATCTCAAAGCCTCGCTGGAGAGCAAGTTCATCGATGGTTTGTTCTTTGCGGGTCAGATCAATGGCACCACCGGCTACGAAGAAGCCGGGGCGCAAGGCTTGCTTGCCGGCCTCAATGCGGCGCGCCAGTGCCGTGGTGACGACGCTTGGGCTCCGCGTCGTGACGAAGCCTATCTGGGCGTGCTGGTCGACGACCTGTCGACGCTGGGGACGCAGGAACCGTATCGCATGTTCACCTCGCGCGCGGAGTATCGTTTGCTGCTGCGCGAAGACAATGCGGATCTGCGCTTGACCGAGAAAGGCCGTGAGATGGGCTTGGTGGACGACGACCGCTGGGCCAAATTCAGCGAGAAGCTGGAATCCATCGAGCAAGAGCGTCAGCGCATGCGCAGCACCTGGGTGCAAAAAGACAGCGCTGAGGCCGAGTTGCTCAACCCGCAGCTGAAATCACCGCTGGCTCGTGAGGCCAACCTGGAAGATCTGATCCGCCGACCGGAGATGAGCTATGGCCAGTTGATGGCGGTTGAGTCGCTGGGACCGGCGCTGGAAGATCCCCGCGCTGCTGAGCAGGTGGAGATCCAGATCAAATACGCCGGTTACATCGAGCGCCAGAAGGACGAGATCGAAAAAGCCCGTCGCCATGAGACCACCCTGCTGCCATTGGAGTTGGATTACAGCCTGGTCAAAGGACTCTCCAATGAGGTGATGGCCAAATTGGTCGAGCATAAACCGGAAACCATCGGCAGTGCGTCGCGGATCTCCGGTGTGACCCCAGCCGCCATCTCCCTGCTGCTGGTCTATCTGAAAAAACAGGGTCTGCTGCGCAAAAGCGCCTGATCTTCTCCATCGATCCGCCAGCGGGGCTTTTCTTGCTCCGTTGGCGGCCTCATAATGCCCTATTGACTTCATAACGAGGACAGCTGTTGTGCTCGCTCAACGCTTACAAACCCTGATCAACCAATCCGAACTGACCATCTCCGCTGAACAACAAGCGCAATTGATCGAGTTGGTGGGTTTATTGGATAAGTGGAATAAGGCGTACAACCTCACTTCGGTGCGTGATCCGAAGGAGATGTTGGTGCGTCATATCATGGACAGTATTGTGGTTGGCCCTCAGTTAGAGGGCCAACGTTTTATTGACGTCGGTACCGGCCCTGGCCTACCCGGCCTGCCTTTGGCCATTTGCAATCCGGACAAAGAGTTTGTATTGCTGGACAGCCTGGGCAAGCGGATCCGTTTTATTCGTACCGTGATCCATAAGCTGGGGCTGACCAATGTCACCGCCGTAGAGAGTCGGGTCGAGGCGTATCAGCCTGAACCGGGTTTTGATGGGGTTTTGAGTCGCGCTTTCGCCTCATTGCAGGATATGCTGAGCTGGTGCCATCATCTGCCGGCGGCGGATGGTCGCTTTTACGCCTTGAAAGGCGTATTGGATCCCGCTGAGCTGGAGCAGATCCCCGCAGGTTTGCAGCTCGATCATACCGTTGAGCTGCAGGTTCCTGGCTTGGATGCACAGCGTCACCTGGTGATCGTCAAAGCCCAATAACCGGTTGTGGAGAGAGTTTGTGGCCAAAATCATAGCGATTGCCAATCAGAAAGGCGGCGTCGGTAAAACCACCACCAGCATCAATCTGGCGGCGTCCATGGCTGCGACGCGTCGTCGCGTGTTGTTGATCGATCTCGATCCGCAAGGCAATGCCACCATGGGCAGTGGGGTTGATAAATACGCTGTCGAGCGGACCGCGTACGATCTGTTGGTGGATCAGTGCCCCGCCGCCGAGGTGATCGAAACCGACACCTCGGGCAAATTCCATCTGGTGGCCGCCAATGGCGATGTCACCGCAGCTGAGATCAAGCTGATGGAGGTATTTGCCCGAGAGGTTCGTCTGCGCAATGCGCTGGAGCCGGTGCGGGATCAATACGATTATATCTTCATCGATTGCCCACCGTCCTTGAACCTCTTGACGGTCAACGCCCTGGCGGCAGCCGATGCGGTCGTGATCCCGATGCAGTGTGAGTATTACGCACTGGAAGGCTTGACCGCATTGATGGACACCATCGGCCAACTGGCGCAGCTGGTGAATCCCAAGCTGGAGATCGAAGGGATCTTGCGCACCATGTACGATCCGCGCAACCGATTGGCCAATGACGTTTCGGATCAACTTAAGCAGCATTTTGCTGATAAAGTGTACCGAACCGTGATCCCGCGTAATGTGCGGCTGGCCGAAGCGCCCAGTTTTGGTGCGCCCGCCATGTATTACGACAAAAGCAGTGCCGGCGCGAAAGCCTATCTGGCGTTAGCCGGAGAGATGTTGCGTCGACAGGAGTCGGCCCAGATCACCTCGCTTGAAACCGAATAAGATTAAGAGGAATTCGATGTCTGCGAAGAAACGAGGACTGGGTAAAGGGCTGGACGCCCTGCTCGGTGGCAGCCAATCCGTCGCCCAAGCGGCTCAGCCCAATGAAACGCAAACCCCTGAGTCGGGCTTGGCTCAGTTACCCGTCACCAGTCTGCGCCCCGGGCAATATCAGCCTCGCCGTGACATGTCGCATGAGGCACTGGAGGAGCTGGCCGCCTCCATTCGCGCGCAAGGGGTGATCCAGCCGATTGTGGTGCGGCAACTCGCCGGGGATCGCTATGAGATCATTGCCGGGGAGCGCCGCTGGCGCGCATCGCAGATGGCGGGGCTCAACACCGTCCCATGTTTGCTTAAGAACGTGGATGATAACGCCGCCGTGGCCATCGCCTTGATCGAAAACATCCAGCGCGAAGATCTCAACGCCATGGAGGAGGCGATCGCACTCAAGCGACTCACCGACGAATTTGAGTTAACCCACGTTCAGGTGGCCGAAGCGGTGGGCAAATCGCGCACCACGGTGACCAACCTGCTCCGCCTCAATAACCTCAATGACGAGGTGAAGACCCTGCTTGAGCACGGCGATCTGGAGATGGGGCACGCTCGGGCTTTGCTGGCCTTGAGCGGTGATGAACAAACCTTGATCGCCCGTCAGGTCGTGGCCAAGGGGCTCACTGTGCGGGATACGGAAAGGTTGATCCAAAAGGTTCAGACTCCACCAGCACCGAAGCTAAGCGCCCTGCCCGATCCGGATATTAGCCGCTTGGCGGAGCGGTTAACTCAGCGTTTGGGCGCAGAGGTGGCGATCAATCACGGCAGGAAAGGCAAAGGCAAGCTGGTGATCAGCTATCAGGATCTGGATCAGCTGGATGGGATCTTGGTCAAAATAGCGCCAGACACAGAAATAAATTAATTCGGGCCCCCAGGGCCCTTTTTTTCGTTTTTTTACTACATGTACGCATGTAAATGCCGCTATATCCGTGTACTTTTTGGTCTATCCCAACCTAGATCTCATTCTGTTTCATTCTGAAATTGCGCACATCTCAAAAAGGCAGCGTTCTGTGCGTCGTTGGGCGCTTTGGCAGCGATTGCTTGGTTGCATCAGGCGGTTAAGCCGGTATACTTTCGCTTGATTTTTGCGGGCGTTGGCACTTTTAACGGTCGACACCTACAAAATGCACGGAGCACATGACCCTATTTGGCTGAGCCGTGTGCTTGCCAAAGGAACTGGCGGTTTTCCGACTTTCTTGTCCTCTGGTTGTCACTTTGTCGATGACTGGGGTAGGCTACGTGCACCGGTATTGGGTGTACCTGTTCTGCTGCATAAAACAGCAAATATGTTTCACCTAAACTCCGGATTTATATCGATTTCACAGTTGTAGTTAGCAATGACTGCAGCAGCGGCTGGAACGGGGTTTCGTCCGCGTGAGTTCGATAAAGCTGATGCTAACCATGGTGCGATCCAACGATGTGACATGTATGCATCGCTAGGGCCGCACATTGGGCAGCAACTTTGTTTTTTCAACAAAAACAAATGAGATGAATAATGGCTGCTACTCCAAAGGAATACATCCAGCATCACCTGACGAATCTGCAGGCTTGTGCAACCGATACCGGTATCGGTTGGAACTACGCCTGTAAGGACGCCGGGTTCTGGACTTGGCATGTCGATTCATTGCTGTTCTCGGTTGGCCTGGGCGTCCTCTTCTTGTGGCTGTTCCGCTCCGTTGCGAAGAAAGCGACTACCGGTGTTCCCGGTAAGTTGCAATGCTTTGTGGAAATGGTGGTGGAATTTGTGGATAGCTCCGTTAAGGAGGCCTTCCACGGTCGCAATAAACTCGTTGCTCCGCTGGCTCTAACCATCTTCGTCTGGGTATTCCTGATGAACCTGATGGATTTGATCCCAGTGGATTTCATCCCCGAACTGATTATGCGTACCACAGGTGCGGAGTACTTCAAGATCGTTCCTACGACGGACTTGAACATTACCGCAGCGATGGCGATTGGCGTCTTGCTGATCGTGATTGGCACCAGTATTCGTGTGAAAGGGCTGAAAGGGTTTACTAAGGAGTTGACCCTCCATCCGTTCAACCACCCAGTAATGATCCCCTTCAACTTTGTCCTCGAGACGGTCACCTTGTTTGCGAAGCCAGTATCTCTGTCGCTTCGTCTGTTCGGTAACCTCTACGCGGGTGAATTGATCTTTATCCTCATCGCCATTGTGTACAGCGGCGGTGTGGTGATTGGGTCCTTGGGCGTGGTATTGCACCTTTTGTGGGCAATCTTCCACATCCTGGTGATCCTGCTACAGGCCTTCATCTTTATGATGCTGACGATCGTGTATCTCAGCATGGCAAGTGAAGACCACTAAGACACTGTTTTATTAATTGTTAGTTCAAGCTTAATTATCTGGAGACATTCATGGAAACCACCTATTTCGCTGTTGCTTTTCTGATCGGCATCTGTGCTCTGAGTACTGCTATCGGTTTTGGCCTGTTGGGCGGTAAATTCCTGGAAGCCTGTGCCCGTCAGCCTGAAATGGCGCCGACTCTGCAAACCAAGATGTTCATCATCGCTGGTCTGCTGGATGCCGTACCGATGATCGGTGTGGGTATCGGCATGTACATGCTGTTCGCATAAGGCACCCGGTCCACTGAGATGGGCTTTGCAACCGCAAAGCTTGAATTGGATTAAAAAGGAGATGCCGTTGTGAGTATCAACGCGACCTTAATCGGTCAGCTTATCGCCTTTATCCTCTTCGTCTGGTTCTGCATGAAGTTTGTATGGCCGCCATTAATGGCTGCCATTGAAGAACGACAGAAGACGATTGCCGATGGCTTGGCCAGCGCAGACCGCGCCAGCAAAGATTTGGATCTGGCGCAGCAAAACGCGGCTGAAAAAATCAAACAAGCGAAAGAGCAAGCGTCGGAAATCGTCGAGCAGGCCAACAAACGTGGCGTTGGGATTGTCGAGGAAGCTAAGGCGGAAGCCGAAGTGGTCCGCGCCAAGATCATCGCCCAAGGCGAAGCTGAGATCGAAGCTGAACGAAACCGTGCACGGGATGATCTGCGCGCCCAAGTTGCTGTGTTAGCAGTAGCGGGTGCAGAGAAGATCCTTGAGCGTACCATTGATGCCGACGCGCATAGCGACATCGTCGACAAGCTGGCTGCAGAGCTGTAAGCATAGGGAGAGGGCTAAATGTCTGAACTGACCACTGTTGCTCGCCCTTACGCCAAAGCCGCTTTCGATTTTGCCGTTGAGAAGCAAGCGGTTGATAACTGGGCACAGATGCTGGGATTCCTGGCGGAAATTGCGGTAAATGACACCGTAGTGGAACTGATGTCCGGTCAACTGCAAGCGGAGCAGCTGGCTGAGATCTTTATCAAGATCGGTGGCGAGCAGCTCGACGAGCATGGCCAGAACCTGGTGAAGGTGATGGCAGAAAATGGACGCCTGGTGACGCTACCAGCCGTTGCGACCCAATTCGCGCAGATGCGCGATGAGTGGCAGAAGGTGATCTCCGCAGACGTGGTGTCTGCGGTAGCACTGACTGAAGAGCAACAGGCGAAAATTGTAGCGTCTTTGGAACAGCGTTTTGCACCACGTAAAGTGGCGCTGAACTGTAGCGTAAACCCGGAGCTGATCGCCGGTGTCACCATTACTTGTGGTGATACGGTTATCGACGGGTCGGTTCGGGGCAAGCTAAGCCGCCTGACCGATAAGCTGCAATCCTAATTAGGGGATTTGAGCATGCAACTGAATTCCACTGAAATCAGTGAACTGATCAAGAGCCGTATTGAGCAGTTCAATGTTGTCAGTGAAGCTCGAAACGAAGGCACCATCGTTTCTGTAAGCGATGGTATCGTCCGCATCCACGGCCTAGCCGATGTGATGCAGGGCGAGATGATCGAGCTTCCTGGTAATCGATTTGCCATTGCACTGAACCTGGAGCGTGACTCCGTGGGTGCAGTTGTAATGGGCCCTTACGCCGATCTGGCGGAAGGCGCAAAAGTTAAGTCCACCGGTCGTATTCTGGAAGTTCCAGTTGGCCGTGGTCTGTTGGGTCGTGTGGTTAACACCCTGGGTGAGCCCATCGACGGTAAAGGACCCATCGAAAACGATGGTTTCTCCCCTGTTGAAGTGATCGCCCCTGGCGTAATTGAGCGTGAAGGTGTTTCCCAGCCGGTTCAGACTGGCTATAAGTCTGTCGATGCCATGATCCCAATCGGCCGTGGTCAGCGTGAGCTGATCATTGGTGACCGTGAAACCGGTAAATCGGCTCTGGCACTGGATGCGATCATCAACCAGCGCGACTCTGGTATTAAGAGCGTCTACGTGGCGATTGGTCAGAAAGCCTCTACCGTAGCGAACGTTGTACGTAAGCTGGAAGAGCATGACGCACTGAAGAACACCATCGTGGTTGTGGCCTCCGCTTCTGAAGCGGCTGCGCTGCAGTACCTGGCGCCGTACTCCGGTTGCTCCATGGGTGAATACTTCCGTGACCGTGGTGAAGACGCGCTGATCGTTTACGATGATCTGTCCAAGCAGGCGGTTGCCTACCGTCAGATCTCGTTGCTGCTGCGTCGTCCACCGGGCCGTGAAGCCTACCCAGGTGACGTTTTCTATCTCCACTCCCGTCTGCTGGAGCGCGCCTCTCGTGTGAACGCGGCGTACGTAGAGAAGTTCACCAACGGCGAAGTGAAAGGCCAGACCGGTTCTTTGACCGCACTGCCGATCATCGAAACCCAAGCGGGTGACGTGTCAGCCTTCGTACCGACCAACGTAATTTCCATTACCGATGGTCAGATCTTCTTGGAAACCGACATGTTTAACGCCGGCCTGCGTCCTGCGGTAAACCCAGGGATCTCCGTATCCCGTGTTGGTGGCGCAGCCCAGACTAAGATCATCAAGAAGCTGTCCGGTGGTATCCGTACCGCACTGTCTCAGTACCGTGAACTGGCGGCTTTCGCCCAGTTCTCATCCGATCTGGATGATGCTACCCGTGCCCAGTTGGAGCATGGTGAGCGCGTTACCGAACTGATGAAGCAGAATCAATACGCACCGATGAGCGTAGCCGATCAGGCTGTCTCCATCTTTGCAGCGGATAAGGGCTTCTTGAAGTCCATCCCGGTTGCCAAGGTCGGCGCGTTTGAAGCCGCTCTGCTGTCCTACATGAGCAGCGAACAGGCCGAACTGATGAAGCAGATCAACGAGACTGGAGACTACAACTCCGACATCGAAGGTCAGCTCAAAGCAGCTTTGGATCAGTTCGTAGCGACTCAAACCTGGTAACAGGTAAAGGAGAGTAAGAGATGGCTGGTGCTAAAGAGATCCGTTCCAAGATCGGCAGTGTGAAAAACACTCAGAAGATCACTTCTGCCATGGAGATGGTGGCCGCATCCAAGATGCGTCGTGCGCAAGAGCGCATGAATGCCAGTCGTCCCTATGCAGACAGCATGCGCAAGGTGATCGGTCACATGGCGCAGGGTTCTCTCGAATACAAGCATCCTTACATGGTCGAACGCGAGGCTAAGAAGGTTGGATACATCGTTGTATCCACCGATCGTGGCCTGTGTGGCGGTTTGAACATCAACCTGTTTAAGCAGGTGATGCTCTCCGCCACAGATTGGAAAGCCAAAGGGGTTGAGGTGCAGTACGCTGCCGTCGGCTCTAAGGCTTGCCAGTTCTTCCAAAACTTTGGCAATGAAATGGTCGCTCAGGCGTCCGGACTCGGCGATGAGCCAAGCCTGGCCGACTTGATCGGCTCCGTCAAAGTGATGTTGGATGCCTACGATGAGGGCAAGCTGGATCGTCTGTACGTGGTGTACAACAAGTTCGTCAACACCATGAAACAGGATCCGGTGATCGATCAGCTGCTGCCGTTACCCAAAGCCGAAACGGCCGACAAAACCCACTGCTGGGACTATGTGTATGAGCCGGACGATCCAAAGCCTCTGCTGAAGCAGATCTTGGTTCGTTACGTCGAGTCCGTGGTGTATCAGGGGGTGGTCGAAAATGTGGCGTCCGAGCAGGCCGCGCGTATGGTTGCGATGAAAGCCGCAACCGATAACGCAGGTGATCTGATCGACGATCTGCAACTGGTGTACAACAAGGCTCGTCAGGCTGCAATTACGCAGGAACTGGGTGAGATTTGTGCCGGTGCCGCAGCGGTTTAAGGCAACGGTTAAGACAGAATCAGAGGATTAATCATGAGCACAGGTACAGTTGTACAGGTGATCGGTGCGGTCGTTGATGTGGAGTTTCCACAAGACGCCGTACCACAGATCTACGACGCGCTGAACATCGACAACGATGGTCAGAAGCTGGTGCTGGAAGTTCAGCAGCAGTTGGGCGGCGGCGTGGTTCGTACCATCGCAATGGGTGCGTCAGAAGGTCTGCGTCGTGGGTTGGTTGCCACCAACACCGGCAGCGGCATCAAGGTTCCAGTAGGTACCGCGACCCTGGGTCGCATCATGAACGTACTGGGCGACCCCATCGATGAGTGTGGCGAAATTGGTGAAGACGAGCAGTGGGTTATCCACCGCGAAGCGCCAAGCTATGAAGAGCAATCTTCCGCGACCGAATTGTTGGAAACCGGCGTAAAGGTTATTGACCTGGTTTGTCCGTTCGCTAAGGGCGGTAAGATCGGTCTGTTCGGTGGCGCAGGTGTGGGTAAGACCGTCAACATGATGGAGCTTATCAACAACATCGCTAAGGCACACTCGGGCCTGTCCGTGTTTGCCGGTGTGGGTGAGCGTACCCGTGAAGGTAACGATTTCTACTACGAGATGGCGGAGTCCGGTGTTGTAAACCTGGATGACAAAGCCCAATCGAAAGTAGCGATGGTTTACGGCCAGATGAATGAGCCACCAGGCAACCGTCTGCGTGTTGCTCTGACCGGCCTGACCATGGCCGAGAAGTTCCGTGACGAAGGTCGTGACGTACTGTTGTTCGTGGACAACATCTACCGTTACACCTTGGCCGGTACTGAGGTATCTGCACTGTTGGGCCGTATGCCTTCAGCGGTAGGTTACCAGCCGACTCTGGCGGAAGAGATGGGTGTCTTGCAGGAGCGTATTACCTCCACCAAGAAAGGCTCCATTACTTCTGTTCAGGCGGTATACGTACCTGCGGATGACTTGACCGATCCATCGCCAGCGACCACCTTCGCTCACTTGGATGCGAAAGTTGTACTGAGCCGTGATATTGCGGCCCGGGGGATCTACCCGGCGATCGATCCACTGGATTCCAGCTCTCGTCAGCTGGATCCACTGGTGATCGGTCAGGAGCACTACGACGTGGCTCGTGGCGTTCAGACCGTTCTGCAGCGCTACAAAGAGCTGAAGGACATCATTGCGATCCTGGGTATGGATGAGCTGTCTGAAGAGGACAAGCAAACCGTAACCCGCGCCCGTAAGATCGAACGCTTCCTGTCTCAGCCATTCTTCGTTGCGGAAGTCTTTACCGGTTCACCGGGTAAGTACGTTTCCCTGAAGGACACCATCCGTGGCTTCGCCGGCATTCTGTCCGGTGAGTACGATCACCTGCCAGAGCAGGCGTTCTACATGGTCGGTACCATCGAAGAAGCGGTTGAAAAGGCCAAGAACGTTTAATCTTTCCGGGAGGAAGTGATGGCTATGACTGTTCACTTGGATGTCGTCAGCGCGCAGGAGAAGATGTTCTCCGGCTTAGTGGAATCTCTGCGGATCACCGGCGCCGAAGGCGAGCTGGGTATTCTGCCGGGGCACGTGCCACTGCTGACTGCCATCAAGCCCGGTATGGTTCGCATCGTTAAACAGCACGGTAAGGCTGAGACAATCTATCTGTCTGGCGGGATCCTAGAGGTTCAACCGGATGGCGTTACCGTGATGGCTGACGTGGCCATTCGTGCGGAAGATCTGGACGCGGAAGCGGCCCGAGAAGCCAAGCGTGCGGCGCAAGAGCGTATCGCTAACGCGGGCGTGGACTTCGATTATGATGCCGCCGCCATTGAGCTTGAAAAAGCCCTGGCGCAGCTGCGCGTTATCGAAACCATCCGTAAAGGTCTGGGCAAGTAACTCTGCCTTGTTGAAAAAAGCACTGCTTCGGCGGTGCTTTTTTTATGCCTAATGGTCAGTGATAGGGCCAACGGGGCGATCTCCCACAGCATTTCATCTTCACTTCGCTATAATGGCCCGCAGAAAAAATCAGGAATAACCGCATGAAACTGGAAACCGTGATCCTGGCAGCCGGGATGGGCACTCGCATGAAGTCGACGTTGCCAAAAGTGCTGCACCCTATTGCTGGTAAGCCCATGGTGCAACACGTCATCGATGCGACTGCGCCACTGGCGCCGGCCCGCACTCACCTGGTGTACGGTCACGGCGCCGAGCAACTGCAAGCGGCTCTGGGCCATAACAGTGTCGAGTGGGCGCTGCAGGCTGAGCAGCTGGGCACCGGCCATGCGGTGGATATGGCGTCCGGCAACTGGGATGACGATAGCCAGGTGTTGGTGCTGTACGGCGATGTGCCGTTGATCCAGACCGACACCCTCAAGCGCTTGCTGGCAGTGCAGCCGGAAAACGGCATCGGTCTGCTGACCGTGACGTTGGACAACCCGACCGGTTACGGCCGCATCGTGCGAGAGAATGGCAAGGTGACCGCCATTGTCGAGCAGAAGGACGCCAATGCCGAGCAGCTGGCCATCACAGAGGTGAACACCGGCATTCTGGTGGCGCCAGGTAAGGCGCTGAAGCAGTGGTTGGCCAACCTGTCCAACGACAACGCGCAGGGCGAGTATTACCTGACCGACGTGATCGCCATGGCGGCTGCGGCGGGTGGGGTGGAAACTGCCCAGCCGGACACCGCCATCGAGGTGGAAGGCGCCAACAACCGGCTGCAGTTGTCCGCGCTGGAGCGGGCTTATCAGGCGCGCGCGGCAGAGCAGTTGATGTTGTCCGGTGTGACCCTGATCGATCCGGCCCGTTTCGATCTGCGCGGCACATTGACCAACGGCAACGACATCGTCATCGATGTGAATGTGATCATCGAAGGCACTGTCACCATCGAAGACGATGTGCAGATCGGCGCAGGTTGTCTGCTGAAGGACTGCCACATCGGCAAAGGCGCGGTGCTAAAGCCTTACACCATCGTTGAGAACGCCACCGTCGGTGAGATCTGCAGTGCCGGTCCGTTCGCGCGCATGCGCCCGGGGGCCGAGTTGGTGCACGACAGCCACATCGGCAACTTCGTTGAGATGAAGAAGGCGCGTTTGGGTAAGGGCTCCAAGGCCAATCACCTGGCCTACATCGGCGATGCGCAGGTGGGTGAGAAGGTCAATATCGGTGCCGGTACCATCACCTGCAACTACGATGGGGCGAATAAGCACCTGACGGTCATTGAAGATGAGGTGTTTGTCGGCTCCGATACCCAGCTGGTGGCTCCGGTGACCGTGGGCAAAGGGGCGACCATTGCCGCTGGCTCGACCATCACCAAAGACGTCGGCGAAGGTGAGTTGGTGTTGACCCGCACCAAACAACGTCACATCAGTGGCTGGCAGCGTCCGGTGAAGATAAAGAAGTAAGCCGTTTATGAGCGCAGATAAAGGGAAAGCCACCGGCTTTCCCTTTGTCGTTTTTGCGCCCTAATGGGCGTGATCGTGATCGTGATCCTTGTGCTGTGCGCCCAGAGACTCACCCTGGGCGTTATAGAAACCACTGGCACCATGCTGGAGAAAGCCCTGATTGATCATCTGGGCAAGGAAGGGATCGTTTTCCATATCGCCGACATCGGCATAGTCCACGGTGGGATACTGCTGGAGCTGCGACAGTTCATTGTCGACGGCAACACGATCGTGTTGATGCGACTTCAGCTGATACTGCCAGAACTCTGAGCCGTGCTGCAGGCGATAAGATACCAGCAACTGGGAATGTGGTGCCCACTCCAGCTCCGCCTGGCTGTTACCCGTTTGCCAATGAAAGCGTTGGCGTCGGTTGCAGCCCTGACCTGAGTCACTGAGCAGGGTCATGGCATCACGCTGAGCGCCGGTTATTAACTGACGCTTCTCCTGCCACAGCTGTTGGGCGTTGTTTTGATTGACCTCGGCCGCCTGGTATTCGATCCCCCGCTGGTGCTGATCAAAATAGCGCGTCGGGCGGATCCGGCCATTGCGCTGCTGGAACCACAGCTCGCTGATCTGCGCTTGGAGAAAGCGCTGCAGTACCCGATCGCCTTTGCGAACCAGCAGCAATTCATGCTCTTGGCTGTTCGTTTGCTGCGTGTGTTGGATCTGGTAGTGCGCGATAACGCGGTCGACTGGGCACTCGCTGGCAAGCAGTGGTGCACTGATCAGAAGCGATGGAAGTAAAGCCCATCGATGTGTCATGTTGAGCATAAGTACCTCGATGCAAAGGCGCGGGCAGGTAGGCTGCCCGCGCGATGGGACTAGGGCAGCTGTGCGTCAGCAGCGCTGATCAAACCTGCGGCGTGATCTATCACATGGAAGATCAGGCTCTGTTCGTTGGTCCCAGTGATCAATGACGCGCCGGGGCCGGAGGCGTAGATCCCCACATCCTCACCAGCATGGGTTTCGGCGCTCAGCGGCACCAGCGCTTCCTGGTGAAAGCCGGGCATGCTGGTGTCCACCATCAGCAGATCCTGGCGACCCGCTTTAATGC
Source organism: Ferrimonas pelagia (assembly GCF_039543565.1). Lineage (NCBI taxonomy): Bacteria > Pseudomonadati > Pseudomonadota > Gammaproteobacteria > Alteromonadales > Ferrimonadaceae > Ferrimonas > Ferrimonas pelagia. Next base: position 57,940 of record NZ_BAABJZ010000095.1, read on the forward strand.
TCTGGCCATAGGCAGCATCGGCGTCGGTTTCCATCCCTAAGCGCTGAAAGCCCCGGCCATTGGTGTAGCCCAAGGTGGTGTAGGGCAAGCCATCGGCTGCCATGCTGGGTGCGGTGCTGCCCACCGGAACCACCTTACCGAGGATCGGGTTACCCCGCTTGGGGTAGCCGGCGATGGTAAACACATGACTGTGATCGGCGGTGACGATGATCAGCGTCTCTGCCGGATCTGTGTTGGCCACCGCGGCCTCGATCGCCTGGGCAAACTCAATGGTGTCGGTCAATGCACCATAGGCACTGCCAGCATGGTGAGCGTGATCGATCCGTCCGGACTCCACCATCAGGAAAAAGCCTTTCTCGTTATTGTCGAGAATGTCGATCGCCTTGCTGGTCATCTCGGTCAGTGACGGCTCGCCGGCCACGTCGTTGAAGCGATCGGCTTCGTACTGCATGTGGGACTCGTTGAACAAACCCAAGATCCGCTCAGTCGTGGCCGGATCAATGGCATTAAAGCCCGCCTGATCCATCACGTACTGGCCGTTGGGATACAGTGTCTGCCACTCGGTGGTGAGATCGCGTCCATCGGTACGGTCCCCCTCCACCGCAGAGATCGCATCGGCAGAGTTAAAGCTTTCGTCCTTGGGCAGGAAGTGGCGCCGGCCACCGCCGAACATCACTTCGATGCCGTCCACATGGGCGCCGGCGATCCGCGTTTCCAGATTGGCCTTGAAGTTGACCAGCTGAGACGCAATGTCTTCACAGCCGCCGTCGATGGCGTGCTGGGGCATGTCGGAGACATCCTCCCAATTGCGATCGGCAGATTTGGCATAGGTGGCGGCCGGTGTGGCGTGAGTGATCCGCGCGGTGGCGATCACCCCGGTGGATTTACCGGCTATCTCTGCCAGTTCCAGCGCCGTGGTCAGTTCGTTGCCGGCGACTGTACTGCAGTTGCCACGCTCGATATCGGCATCCACGCCGATCACCCCGACGTCGGTTTTGGCTCCCGTCATCATGGCGGTCATGGTGCCGGCGGAGTCCGGGGTCTGGGCGTCCACATTGTAGGTTTTGGCCAGGCCGGTAAAGGGGAATTGGCCGAAGCTCAATACGTGCTCCTCGCCCAGCTTGCCGCGCAGCTGACCCTCTAGGATCCGCGCTGCGGTCACTGTGGAGATCCCCATGCCATCTCCGACAAACAGGATCACGTTCTTGGCATTACCCGCCTGAGACGGGTAGTCGATAACGTCCGCCACCTGGTTGCTGCCCGTCTGGTACCAAGGGTTCCCCAAGGTGTTGGCCAGCATGGACTGGACACCTTCCTCTTCGGCGGGCAGACAGGCGTAGCTGGTGTTGGTGACTTCGTCGTCTTCCAGGCTACCGTTGTTGTTGAGATCCAAGCCGGTGTCGTGTTGCAGGCCGCCGGCTTCGCACTGCTGGTGATCCGCTGCCAGGACCGTGGAGCGGATCAGGCTGTTCAGGCCCGATTCGCCGTTAACGCCGTTGGCGCCGTTTTCGCCATCGTCACCGTCACATCCGGTCAGTATCAGGGCAGCGATCAGGCTGGTTAAGTAGATTTTTTTCATGATGTTGCCCTCGTTATTGCTGCACCAGGCCCAGAGCCTGTTCGATTAAGTGGAATACCTGGCTTTGTTCGATCACCCCATGAGCCTTATGGGCCCCGGGACCCATGGCATGCAGGCTGATGTCTTCGCCAGCATGGGTCTCGGAGCTTAAGGGGATCACCGCTTCCTGATGGAAACCGGGCGTGGTGGTGTCCACGCCGCTCAGATCCATCCGGCCATTCTGATCCGCTAGGTCATAGCGGAGATCGGCGTTGGTCTCGTCGCCCAGATCGGCAAAGCCACGACCGTTGGTGTAGCCCAAGGTGGTATAGGGCATGCCGTCGCTGGCCAGGGTCGGTTCGGTCTGCCCTACGGCCACCACCTTGCCAAGGATGGGATTGCCCCGCTTGGGGTAACCCGCGATGGTAAACACGTGGCTGTGATCGGCCGTCACCAGGATCAAGGTGTCGTCGGGATCCGTTGCGTCCATGGCGGCCTGTACAGCTTCGGCCAGTTCAATGGTGTCTGTCAGCGCAGCGTAGGCACTGCCGGCATGGTGTCCGTGGTCGATGCGCCCGGACTCCACCACCAGCAGATAGCCGCTGTCGTTGTTGTCGAGAATGTCGATCGCCTTGCTGGTCATCTCGGTAAGCGACGGCTCCCCTGCCACGTCGTTGTCACGGTCAGCCTCGTACTGCATATGGGATTCGTTAAACAGGCCCAGCACTCGATCTGTGCTGGCGGGATCGATGGCGTCGAAACCTGCTTGATCCATCACATAGCTGCCGCTGGGATAGCTGGCCTGCCATTCGGCAGTGAGATCGCGCCCATCGGTGCGATCCCCTTCGGTGCTACTGACCGCATCGGCAGAGTTGAAGGTGGGATCTTTGGGAAGGAAGTGACGGCGGCCCCCGCCAAAAGCCACTTCGGTGCCGTCCACATGGGCGCCGGCGATCCGCATTTCCAGATTGGCCTTGAAGTTGACCAGCTGAGACGCAATGTCTTCACAGCCGCCGTCGATGGCGTCCTGGGGCATGTCGGACACATCCTCCCAGTTACGGTCGGCGGACTTGGCGTAGGTTGCGGCTGGGGTGGCGTGGGTGATCCGTGCGGTGGATACCACGCCGGTGGACAGGCCCTTGATCTCGGCCAATTCGATGGCGGTCATCACTTCATTGCCGGAAACGCTGGCGCAGCTGCCCCGCTCCACATCTTCATCAATGCCGATCACTCCAACGTCCGTTTTCAGGCCGGAGATCATGGCGGTCATGGTGCCGGCGGAGTCCGGCGTCTGGGCATCCACGTTGTAGGTTTTCACCAAGGCGGTGTAGGGAAAGGTTTCAAAACTGAGATAGCCCTCCTCCCCTGGCTGGCCGTTCATCTGGCCCTGCAGAATGCGTGCGGCGGTCAGGGTGGAGATCCCCATGCCGTCACCAACAAACAGGATCACATTCTTGGCGTTGTCGCTTTGGGTTCGAGCCAGCTTGCTGGCCAGTTGCGCCTGGCCATCGGTATACCAGGGATTTGAGGTTTGATGCTCCGGCAGGGCTGAGGCGTTGGCCAGCAGCGGCAGCGAGAGTGTCAACAAACCGCACATTAGGGAGCGTTGAGTCTGCATGAGGTTGGTCCTTGCTGATGATGAAATGGGTGAAACTCTGGGCAAAGACCATGGCTTAAGTGTTTTACTGGGTTGTTAAGTGTGAGTTTCGGGGTGAATGGGGATCTTTGTTAGGGGGGCACAGCGCCGATGGGGCAAGGGCTCTGGGCCAGTGTGAATTTTGGGTGTCGGTTTGGTTTCGGGCCCTCTCTGCGCATTTTTGGGCTTTTACTTGATCTCTTAAGTTTTGTTTTTATACTTACGGGCTTTCGAATCGAAACTTAATTGCGTGTGGCTCGGACACTCTGAAACTTATGTCGAAACGTAATACACAGCAGCGTCGCCACTTGATCGTGACCATGCTCAATGAGCTGGGTGAGATCAGCGTCGATCAAGTTGCCCGGGAATTTGAAACCTCGGAAGTGACGATCCGTAAAGATCTGGCGGCACTGGAAGCCAGTGGCTTGTTGCTGCGCCGCTATGGTGGTGCGGTGGCGATGCCCAAGGAGGTGATCAGCGATGATCCCGCTCACACCGTGTCGCCATTTAAGTTGGCCATCGCCGCGGCAGCGGCAGCGCAGATCCGAGATCATCAGCGCATCGTGATAGACAGTGGCCGCACCACCGCCGCCCTGATCGGCCAACTCGGTAACAAGCGTGGCCTGGTGGTGATGACCAATTCGCTCAGTTGTGCCGAAGCACTGCGGGCGCTGGAGCCTGAGCCGACCATTCTGATGACCGGCGGTACCTGGGATCCCCACTCGGAATCTTTTCAGGGGCAGGTGGCGGAGCAGGTGTTGCGCTCTTACGATTTCGACCAGCTATTTATTGGTGCCGATGGTATCGATGTCGAACGCGGCACCACCACCTTTAATGAGCTGATCGGTCTGTCGCGGGTGATGGCGGGCTCCTCTCGTGAGGTCAATGTGATGGTGGAGGCCGATAAAATCGGCCGTCGCATCCCGAATTTAGAGCTGCCTTGGCAGCAGGTGACACGCTTGATCACCGATCAGCGTCTCGATGACGCCATCAAGCAACAAATTGAATTACAGGGTGTGCAGGTGATCTGCGCGCCGATCCAAGATTAAGTAAGAATTTAGGAGAAGTTTATGTGTGGCATTGTTGGCGCAGTAGCGCAACGTGATGTAGCGGAGATCCTGGTTGAGGGTCTGAAACGTCTGGAGTACCGCGGTTATGACTCCGCCGGTGTGGCGATCTTAAACGACGCCGGCGATCTGGGTCGTCTGCGCCGCGTAGGCAAAGTCCAGGAGCTGGATAACGCCTTGTCTGAGACGCCACTGTCCGGCGGTACTGGGATCGCGCACACCCGTTGGGCCACCCACGGTGAGCCGTCCGAGCGTAACGCTCACCCGCACGTATCCAGCGATCGCATCGCTGTGGTGCACAACGGCATCATTGAGAATCACGTTGAGCTGCGTGATCGCCTGAAAGGCCTGGGTTACACCTTCTCCTCCGATACCGACACCGAGGTGATCTGTCACCTGGTGGATCATGAGCTGAAATCCGCCGCCACCTTACTGGTCGCGGTACAGGCGACCGTGAAACAGTTGGAAGGCGCTTACGGCACCGTTGTGCTGGATCGCACCCAACCTGAGCGCATGATCGTCGCTCGCTCCGGCAGCCCGCTGGTGGTGGGTTACGGGGTTGGCGAGCATTTTGTTGCCTCCGATCAACTGGCGCTGTTGCCGGTAACCCGCCGCTTTGCCTTCCTGGAAGAGGGCGATGTGGCAGAGATCTGTCGTCGCGAAGTGAAGATCTTCGACGTGGATGGCAATCCGGTAGAGCGTGAAGTGAAGGAATCCGAAGTCAGCCACGATGCGGGTGACAAGGGTGAATTCCGTCACTACATGATGAAGGAGATCTACGAGCAGCCGCTGGCCCTGCAGCGTACTCTAGACGGTCGTCTGGCAGGCGGGAAAGTGGTACCGGAAGCCTTCGGTGACAACGCCGCCGAGTTGCTGGCCAAGGTCAAGCACGTGCAGATCATCGCCTGTGGCACCAGCTACCATGCCGGTATGGTGGCGCGTTACTGGCTGGAGCAGCACGCTGGCGTATCTTGTAATGTTGAGATCGCTTCTGAGTTCCGCTACCGCAAATCCCATGTGTTTGCCGACAGCCTGATCGTCACCATCTCCCAGTCTGGCGAAACCGCTGATACCTTGGCCGCGCTGCGTTTGGCCAAAGAGATGGGTTACATGGCCAGCCTGAGCATCTGTAACGTACCGGGCTCTTCCTTGGTGCGTGAGTCTGACATGGCCTACATGATGAAAGCGGGCGCGGAAATTGGCGTGGCTTCCACCAAAGCCTTTACCGTACAGTTGGCGGCCCTGGCGATGCTGACCGGTGCCATCGGTACCCATAATGGTATGAGCGATGACACCGTTGCCGCGCTGGTTTCCAGCCTGCAGCAGTTGCCGAGCAAGGTTGAGCAGGCGCTGGGGCTGAACGATGCCATCGAAGCGCTGGCGGAAGATTTTGCTGACAAGAACCACTCACTGTTCCTGGGCCGTGGCGATCAGTACCCCATCGCCATGGAAGGGGCGCTGAAGCTCAAGGAGATCTCCTACATTCACGCCGAAGCTTACGCTTCCGGTGAGCTCAAGCACGGCCCTTTGGCGCTGATCGACGCCGATATGCCGGTGATTGTAGTGGCGCCAAACAACGAACTGTTGGAGAAGCTGAAGTCCAACGTCGAAGAGGTGCGCGCCCGTGGCGGTCTGATGTACGTCTTTGCCGATGTCGACGCCAAGTTCGAGAGTGACGACACCATGAAGGTGATCCCAGTACCGCATTGCGATGAGTTCATTGCGCCGATCATCTACACCCTGCCATTGCAGTTGCTGTCTTACTACGTGGCGCTGATCAAAGGCACCGACGTGGACCAGCCGCGTAACCTGGCCAAGTCCGTAACGGTTGAATAAAGATTGAATGAGTGAATAAGGGGGGTGTGGGCGAGTAATAAAGTCTCATACTGAGCAATAAAGATTCATACTGAGTAATAAAGTTGCATACCAAAGCCGCTGGGTTTACGCTCAAATCATGAGCAGTAGCCAGCGGCTTTTTCATGGCATCAAGAAGGCGAGGAACCACAGAGGCCCAGTTCGATAAATGGGTCAAAGAAGGGAGAGGTAGTGGCCAACATGCTGGCTACAAGCCGTGGCTCAAAGTTAACGACTTGCCCTCACAGGGACGTGTGCATCGGATTTATGGCTATAAGTCCCGGCGAACTCATCACTTACTCTCTGATCTAGAACTTGCCGTTTTCCTCATGCTGGAGTGGCATCCGAGCGTCACCCAAATCCGTGAACAGTTCCCTCTACAGCGCACCCTAACCCGTAAGCTTGCAAAACAGGCCGGTATCAAGCACCCGTGTATTGCTGGTGTTGACCAGTACATGTCTTCTGATTTTCTGGTCAATTCCGTTGAGCCAGATAGACCGAAATTTGTTTTGCAGGCTAAGTACAAGGAGGCCCTCGAGGATCCTCATACAGTTGAGAAACTCGAGCTGGAGCGTCGATATTGGCGGAGCAAGTCACTTCCTTGGTTTCTCGTTACCGAGAAAGAGGTACCGCAGGCTGTGCTAAGAAACATTCAATGGCTCTACCCAGCACAACATCGAAGTGAAAGCGATGTCGAGCTAGACCTTCAACAAATCCAGTTCTACGCGCATCACCTAGAGGCCAATCCAGACAAAACATTAGTGGCGGTCTGTAAAAAGCTTGATGTTGCGTATGATCTTTCACCAGGAGACTCCTTGTTTGAAATGCGTCAGCTCCTTGCCAAGCGATACTTTAAATTCGATATCGGTGTACCCAATACCAAGCTGAAAGCCAAAGACCTTCAGCCAGGTGATCTTTCTCATATTCGGGAGGCTTACCTTGTTTCGAATCAATGAAGTGATTGAGTTGAACGGTAGTCGGTACCGGGTGCTTCAGCTGTTTGGTGACATGTTGGTATGGATAGACATTGAGGATAAGTCGGCATTCCCTGAGATAGCTTCATGTGAAGAGCTCGAAGAGGCTGCACAAAATAGCACTCTTGAACGGATTGAAGACCCATTCAGGGAGCTTGCTTATGAGGCCCCTCAAGAAGGAACGACAGCAAGGGCAAAACGAGACAGTAACTACGAGCTGATCAAGCCCCTAATTGAGCTACAAGATTTCTACGATCCAAAGAGTCGCGGGCAACTCATCAGCCAAATTTTGGCAGAACAAAGGTCTACAAAGCAGACTCTTTATCGCTTGGCCAGACGTTATTGGCAACGTGGGCAGATCCCCAATGCTTTGCTACCTGACTACAAAAACTCAGGGGGAAGAGGAAAAAAGCGCGTCGCCAAAGAGAAGAAGCTTGGGCGCCCAAGGAAGCATGGGCCCGGTGTAGGGGCAAAGGTAGATGAGTTTACGGAGCGCTTGTTTCGCATTGCAATCGATAGATATCTGCTCAACGACAAGGGGCACTCTTTTCCTTATGCCCATCGGCGTTTCCATACTGCTTACCTGAACTATTTTCCTGGTACTCCCGAGGAAGAGCTGCCAAGTAAGTGGCAGATGATGCACTTCTACAAACGCGAGTACCTTCAAACTGAAGCGCTGGAAAAAAGAGCATCACAGATTGCCTATAGCAAGGATATAAGGCCACTGCATGGAACTGCTGCTTCCCAGGTTCTAGGGCCGGGCTCACGCTATGAAATCGATGCGACGATAGCTGATGTCTATCTGGTTTCTGATAGCGAAAGGGGAAACATTGTTGGGAGGCCTGTGGTTTACATGGTGATTGATGTGTTCAGTCGCATGGTTGCCGGCTTCTACATTGGGTTTGAAAATGCTTCTTATGCGGCTGCGATGCAGGCGCTATACATGTCCATGGTCGATAAAACGGCTTACTGCCAAGACCTAGATTGCCCTATCACCCCTGATGATTGGCCTTGCATAGGGCTGCCGGACGCCATCCTAGCTGATCGAGGTGAGTTATTGGGACATCAGATAGAAAGCTTGGAGACCAATTTTTCCGTCCGAATCGAAAACACGGCGCCCTACCGTGGGGATGCGAAAGGGATCGTCGAGCGCAACTTTAGGACTATGCACGCTTCCTTTGGACGATTTGTTCCTGGCTATGTCTCTGGTACTAAAGTCAAAAAGCGTGGAGGGAAAGATTACCGACTCGATGCAAAACTGACGGTAAGAGATTTCTCTCAGATCATCTTGTCGTCGGTGTTGTACCACAACCGGTATGCGGTGCTAGAAAAGTACGACAGAGATGCAGATATGCCGACAGACCTTCCGTCTACGCCTATTCACCTCTGGAACTGGGGTATTCAACACAGGACGGGGCGCCTGCATCAGATTGAAGAAGATGCTCTTCGTATTGCCCTACTTCCGAGAAAAACAGCCACATTGTCGGACCAGGGAGCTCGAATCTTCGGACTTTTTTACACATCTAGTGAGCTGCTGCAACGAGGCTGGCAGCATAGAGGTAAGGACGTGAAACGGCCAAAGAGCATTGAAGCAGCATACGACCCTTTGGATGCCAGCCGTATTTACCTGTTTCCTAGTGTAGGCAGCAACAAGCACTGGGTTGCGAAACTGACTGATCGATCTCGAGAGTTCCGATGTGCATCGTTTTGGGATGTATGGCAATTGCGCGAAGAGCAAAAGAAAACCAATGCCAAAGCTCAGCTTGGTGCAACGTCGCAGAGACGACAGCATGAAGAGTTTGTACTGACCAAAATTGCAGAGGCTGAGCGAGCTGCGCCAGATACCTCGGTGATATCAGATACCAAGAAGATCTCTGCAATCAATGAGAACAAGCGTAGGGAAAAAGCATTCGAGCGACAAAAGAAAGGTGACCAAGTACGGCCTAACACAAAGGGGCCATCTGCGAAGATCATCCCGCTGTCCGAGTCTGAGCCCAACTTGGACTACCCAGATCACATTGATGAACTGTTCGGAGATGATGACTGATGCCGTTGCCTCCTAACTACGTCGAAGCCGTGTACGCAGACCCTGGGACAGAACGTTATCGGGGGAATCCTCTGATCGAGGCTCTGCCTCCGATCATGGACCTGCCAGCACTGAAGAAGAACCTTGTTGGTAAGGTTGAGTACCACCCAAAGGATTGTTTTGACCCAGGGCACATACGTGCTCATCACATCAGTACTTTGCTCGATGATTTCTTCCAGCCGTTATCGATGCACATGCAGTTGGAAGAAAAGATCTCCATCATGATCCGTCGTGGCTACGTTGGTCGTAATGTGTCCGATGGCTCTCTGAACCGGAAAATGCAGGAAGGTTACCAACGGATCATGTCAGGAGCTGCTTGTGACTTTCGCTTTGAACAGTCTAATTCTACAGCCAAGAGCTTGTCGTTAATTGGATGCTCAGGCAGTGGGAAAAGCTCAACGATTAATCGGATTCTTGCGACCTATCCTCAAGTCATTTATCACCCCAGCGACAACTTTATTCAGTTGCCTTACTTGAGGATGGAATGTCCTTCGAACGGTTCGTTGAAAAGTCTGTGCCTCAATTTCTTCCGAGAAGTTGATAGAGCGCTCCAAACCACTGACTACGAAGGTAAGTATGCCCGTAAACGGCTGGGTACGGAGGTGCTGTTGTCTTTGATGGGCCAAGTCGCTAATCAAAGGGCTGTTGGTGTTTTGGTTATTGATGAGATCCAGCGCCTGACACTCAGCAGATCTGTCAGCCAAGAAGCCATGCTGGAATTCTTTGTTGCGCTAGTGAACGTAGTTGGTGTTCCTGTAGTCTTGGTTGGTACTCCCAAAGCTCGGCCCATTTTCGAGATGGAGCTACAAGCTGGGCGTCGGAGCGCTGGATTTGGTTCCTTGTTTTGGGAGCCAATGAAGCAGGGCGACATGAAGATAAACCCCAAAACTGGGCTACCAAGGAAAACAGAGTGGATAGCTTTCACGGATAAACTTTGGCGTTATCAGTGGTTAACCAGTAAAGATGAAGTTCTCAGCGATGAAGTCAGAGCCTGTTGGTATGATCTTTCCCAAGGAGTATTGGACATCGTCGTTAAGTTGTTTGTCTTGGCGCAACTGAGGGCCATTGCAACAGGGCTTGAGAAGATCACGGTCAAGCTTCTAAAAACTGTCTATTACCAAGAGCTTAAGCCAGTGCACCCGATGCTAGATGCTTTGCGTCAGGATGATCCGGAACTGATCAGTCAGTTCTCTGACTTGCTGCTCCCGTCTATAGATAAACGATTACTGGAACTTCGTCGTCAGATTGAAGAGCAACAAAGCAAGTCCAACGAGGTTCATAGCTTTGGTGGGAACGAAAAAGCTTTGCGGTTATACACAATGCTAGAGGCCATGGAACTTGAGTCCAAGCTGCTCCCTTCCCTTGTGGAAGGTGTTTTAGATAAATACCCTAATCTTTCTATACCGGAGCTGGTTCATATCGCATTGAAGGTGAACCTTGCACCTCCCAAAGCCAAAAAGAAAAGAAAACCAGTAGTAAAGCGCTCTGAGTGGCCCTCTCTGGAATCAGACGACCTCAGGTTCAAGTTTTCTCAAGCTACAAAGGGAAAACTGTATGACGAACTAAGTTATGGCACCGAGCTGATGGACATTGCCGGGTGGTTAGAAGAGGCGCAGTAACGTGCTCGGCTTTCCAATGCCTTACAATGATGAGCTGCTCTACAGTGTCATCGCACGGCACGGGATCCATAGTGGCATAACCTCCCCTAAGGAGCTGCTTAGAGAGGTGTTTGGCAATACCAAGCTCGTTGCAACGAGTGACCTGCCTGGCCACTTGGGGGCTATTGCCGAGCTTTATCCTCAGCAAACAGGGGTGACGGCTGAGTATCTCTTGTACCGGCATACACTTTTCCCGCTTTATGCCCCATTCATTGGTAAGGAACGGAGTGTCAGTTTGAAGCGGGCACTGATGTCCGGTGAGAAAAGCGCTGCACATACGAAGATAGGTGCAGTTGCATCGCGACTGAAACAACCTCGTGCTCTAAGGTACTGTCCGGGGTGCATTGAAGAGCAATTGGAGAGGCACGGTGAGTGCTACTGGCAGAGGGAATGCCAAGTCGCTGGTATTTGGGGGTGCCTAAAGCATGGTCGGTTCATTGAATCTACAGTCGCACGGCATGAAGTTCACCGGCACGCGTTTTTCGCGGCTGATGAGGCCAAATGTCCATTCGTTAGTCAGCTCCCCTGCTCTCCACAAGAACGATTGGCTGCAAGAAGCACAAAAGAGCTACTTGAGCTGAGGATGGCGTATTCCCCGGACATCGAGCAGTGGGGACTATGGTATCGCCAAGTTGCTGAAGGCCTTCGCCTTAATCGAGGAAAGCACATCTGTCATGAGCTGGTACGGAACAAAGTGCTTAGCTGCTGGGGCATTGGCTGGCTGCACCAGAATGGCCTCTTGCCAAATAATGCGGAAGCCTCTTGGCTTCGAGCGCTTTTTCGCAAGCACCGGAAATCATTCAGCTATCTGGAGCACATAGTGGTATTACATGCTCTCCTCGAGCCTGGATGGAGCTGGGCAGGTGTTTTGCAAAGTGTCGAACGCTCCAAGCCTCCACCCCATAGGGCAGGTACCTCAAAGTGCTCCGTAGAATCGGAAACGTTGAAGCAAAACCGGGTAAGGTGGGCAAAGGCAGCTAGAAAATTCGGCACGAAGAAAGCGAGAAGCTCAGGATATGGAGCGCTCTATGCTTGGCTTTATCGGCATGACCGAGTCTGGTTGCTGGAGCAAGGTGAACGGTTCCGAAGTAGATCGAACCGAAACTCGTCCAGGGTAGATTGGCGATCCCGGGATAAGTACTTATTCCGTCGACTTTGTGGGTTGAGGGAGCGATGTGAGAGGGAATTGGCCGGAAAGCGGCATTCTGCTCAGTGGTATCTGAATCAGCTAGACGACAGGTCTCGGTTGGAAAAGAAGCCAGATTTACTGCCTCTATGTCGTCGTCTGCTCGAAAGAGACAGTGAAGATGTCGATGAGTACCAGGTGCGGCGACTGACGCGAACATATGCTGAATCTACTGCACTAGGCGATGAATTGAAGCGATGGAAGTTGCTGCGCCACTCTGGGCTGAGTGAAGAACGGTTAACGCCTTTGGCAAAGTTGTTTCTGGACAAGGTGCTCATGCTGTAGATGATGTCTACTAAGAGCGTAATGGATGATGGTTCGAGAGCGATAGATGCAGGGATTTCGATTAGATGGATTTGGGGATAATGTCCGCATCAACTCCATAGGTAAGCTTTTTCGAGGGCTTGATCGAAGGCTGTGGTCAGTAAATCTTAATTTATGGCCTAAACAGGGAAAGCGTTCTCTCACACTATCCCATGCTCCTTTGTTGGCAACGCGCCGAGTTTTAAACCCCACTGATTCTAGTGGTATATCTGGGTATCCAAAGAGTTTTTCTGTAGATACAACATCCAATTGGCGTCGAGGCAAAGCAAGCTCATACCCTGCACACAACAAGCTGCGCCTGGACCCTGAACAAAACTGCTTTGTGTTCTCAACGGATGATGACATCACGGTCTTCCTCCCACAGTTCGAGCTGGCGAGAGTGTTGTTTTTTCGAGATGGGTACTTATCTCGAAGTGCAATGATGCATGGTCTCCTGGACTCTGAGTTTGAAGTGTTGGAAGAGCCTGGAGGAGCCCAAATCAATGTGCTCCAACACTCAGGATATGGTGTCACTCACTTTGAGGACCCTGATAATCGGCGGGTACTAAGCTGGGTATTGCTGGACGCTGAAGCACGCCGTTCCTTTGAGAGCATTGCTCAACACGAGCTTTTGGAAGGTATCGAGAGAGGAGGTTATCGGCTGTGGGACTTTTCCTTTACTCCACCTTCCTTGCCGGGCACGCATTTTGATGTGAGGGGACACCTCGATAAGGAAAGCCGATCGTATTTTGTCTTTGAAGTGCTTGAATTGAGTCAAATCCCTGTGTCGATGCCATCGAAAATCGGCATGTATCACCCAGAGTTTGAACAGAAAGTCAGAAGCAATGGCCAGACAGGGACGAGTAAGGCAGAAGCCGCAAATTTGCTCAATGTGCAAAACGGCTTTGAGGCCGTGCAGTCTGCCTCAAGACAGCGGATCGAAACTGAGAAAACCACAGTCAGCTTTAGCAAAGCATTTGTCGTTCATCGCTCACCTGGTAAGCAGAGAGCCGGAGCTGGAGCAAAGACCGACTCGGAGGAGCCAACAGAGCCATCACGAGATTTAAGCGTCGAAGACTCGGCTGTAACAGGTAGCTTACCAGCCGCTGACTGGGACAGCTTTGATGATCAAACAGATGACGCACACCTGTACCTAGGCCGTTTCAAGGCTTTTCTGGATATGGTTAACGAGCTTGAAGTCCAACATGGGGTAACCGTTGTTCGGCGTGATCTCCGCAAGCTGCCTGAGCTGCCACGCTGCAAGAAGCATCTACTTTCAACGGATGGGAGCCACCGACACTTAGCAGTTATTGACCTGGACTACCAAGGGATGTGCTTCACTCTTCTTGAGGTCGATACTTCCGATGCTGATAAGCAGCTGTCGACAAAGCTCCTCAAGAAGCAAGGCGAACCTTTAGCTGAAGCTCAATTATTTGAAGTGGAAAAACAGTTGCTAAAAGGCTCTCTAAGTTGGCCTAAGGCATTATTTGACCAGTACTGTGGCAAAGATCAGCATCGTTGGATCCCTCACCCTAAGTCCAAACATAAGGGGGTGCTTGAACCTGATAGCATCGATGCGTGGGCAGCACGTGTCTATAGTTGGATAAATGTTGAGTAGAGCAATGAAGGTCCACTCTGTTGTCATGGCTAGGTGGAGTCCAGTTTGTGTCCTGATGTTCGATCACAAAATCACTATGGCAGCGAAAAAGCGATGAACTAGTTGCTGAAATCGCTATCATATAGTGAGTCCCTCGTCATTGAGTTGTTATGCGCCAAACGATCGTTGCCTTGATATTGATGCTGTTCGCCCAGACCGCTTTAGCCGGTCTAGGGGGGCATCAATGGCACCTGTCGCCCGCCGATAACTCGCATGCCCCTGATACGCACCAGCACATTAAGTTGGATGGGCTATCACAGTTTCAGGCCGATTCCGGCCAGCAAATCCATGACGACAGCGCCAATATGGAGTTGTGCACCCAGTGCGGTTGCCACAGCGGGCCTTCGGCCATCATTGCCGAGTCGTCGATGCCTTCTCTGCCTCAGGCTGAGTGGAATGAAACAGTGAGCCATGGCTACCTGCCTCCAGCCTTAACCTTAGCGTCGCCCCCTCCAATAGCCTGATCTTGCCGAAAACACACTAGGTCCGCTCTGTTCTACAGCGTTGGCCTGATCATTTTTTTCGCAGGACAGATCCATGAAATATCTATCCCGTGCCCGTTATTGGGCATTGCCACTGGCGCTGGGCTTCTGCCTTTCGCCTGTCAGCGTTGCCGCTGAGCAAGCGGTGGCAGATCTGCGCAGCAGGGCATTGAGCGAGTCGGTCTTGACTCAGCTTGAGCAACTGCCTCAGATCCAAACTGAGGCGGCGCGCCTCAAACAACAACAGCTCGCAGTCGATACCGCGAGTCAGGCGCTTTACAACCCTGAACTGGGTCTGGAAGCCGAAAACATTGGCGGCGATGTCGACATCGAATACAGCCTGTCGTTGAGTCAAGGCTACGATCGTGGCGATAAGCGCGGCCTGCAAACCCGTTTGGCCCAGCTTGAAGCACAACAGGCCCTGGCCGAATTTGGCCTGCTGCGTAATGAGCAGTTGGCGGCACTCTTGACCGCTTGGGTTGATCTGGACTTGGCGCGCCAGACGGATGCGTACACCGAGCAAACTCAGCAGCGCACCGAAGCCATGATGGTCTTAGCCAGGCAGATGGTCAGTGTCGGTGAGATCGCCCCACTGGATGGCAAACTGCTGCAGTTGGAGTTGGCTCGCTTAGCGGCGTCGCGCAGTGACAGCCAGCGGGCGTTGATCCAGGCTGAGGCGGTGTTAAGCCGTCTGGGGGGGGCGTCTTTGTTGGGGCTGGCCCGAACACAGACTTTGGCATTGGGGGCGCTGCCAGCCCCGGCTCCGGCTGATCGCACCCGCTTGCCCGCACTACAGCCTGCCTATCAGGCGGTGAAAGCGGCCCGAGCCCTGTTCAGCCTGAGTCAGATCCAGGCCAAGGCCGATCCCACCTTTAGCATTGGTGCTTCTGCCGATGGTAACGATCAGAGCATGAGCGTTGGCGTCTCTATCCCGCTCAATATCCGCAATCGCTTTAACGGTGAGATCGCCCAGGCCAACCAGGGGATCATCATCGCCGAGCAAGCATTCCTCAGTCAGCAGCGCGATCTGGGCATTGAGCTCGATGCCCTGCGTCAGCAATTGTCGCTGTACAGCGACAGCGTAACCCAGTGGCATGCGCTGGCCGAAGGCCCATTGCAGGACAGTCAGAGTCTGCTGGAGCGGCAGTGGCGTGGCGGTGAGATCACCACCACAGACTACCTGCAATCGCAACAGCAGTTGACCGACACCTGGGCCAGTGGCGCCGAGCTGCGCGCCGAGCGTGCCCGCACCTGGTTGGCCTTGATGGCGACCCGAGGTGACTTAGAGCTTTGGCTGCAACAACAGCAAGCCCGCTAACGTATTGAGGAACAAATAATGAATACCCTGAAACTTTCCCCTGTCGCGGCGGCGTTGCTGACTCTGTCCATGGCGGCCAATCCCGCTCTGGCTACGGATGACCACGCGCATAGCCATACACAGTCCCAAACGACAGCGACCGCCGGTAGTGCACTGGTGCAAACTGAATCTGCAGCGGAACATGTTGGTCATGATCACGCTGCCCATGATGAGCACGGTGTCGATGCACACTCAGGCCATGATGATCATGCCGACGATACGCACAGTGCTCATGACGACGACCATGATGATCACGATGATGAACCGCATGATGATCATGCAGATGCTGATCCGCACGCGGGCCACGGACATGGTGACGATGAGGAGGAACCAGAGTTGCGCTTCAGCGCCGAGCAGCGCGCTATGGCCGGTATTGCACTGGACTCGGTGATCAAAACTGAATTTCGCTTTGATGGCCGCGCGCCAGCGCAGATCGTGGTGAACCCAGCCCTGACCCAGCAGATCTCCCTACCTATCACCGTCCGCGTGAGTGAGCGCCACGTCAATGCCGGTGCCACCGTGACCGCCGGTCAGCCGTTATTTACCTTACTTTCTAGCGACATTGCCCGTTTGCAGGGGGATTACTTGCTGGCAGTGGCAGAGTGGCAGCGCGTGTCCGAGCTGGGCCGACAGGCCATCTCCGGCAGCCGTTTCCAGCAGGCCCGCATCGATGTACAGACCCGCAAATTGGATCTGGTCGCCATCGGTATGTCAGAGGCGCAGATCATTGCGCTAGCGGATCCCAAAACCGAACTGGGGAGCTTTGTCTATCAAGCGCCCATCGGCGGCATCGTCCAGCAGGATGATCTGGTCTTGGGGTTGAACATCGATGCCAATGCGCCACTGATGCAGTTGGCCGACGAGTCGGAACTGTGGATCGAGGCCAATGTGCCGCCGAGCCTGGTGGACAGCGTTGAGTTAGGCGACACCGTGGTGGTGGAGGCCGGTGGCTTACGGCACAGCGCCAAGGTGATTGGTCGCGAGCACCAGATGGATCCACAAACCCGCACCGAATCCGTGCGTTTGCTGATCAACAACGAGCAGCACCAGCTGCACGTCGGCGAGTTCGCCAGTGCCTACTTCGTGCAGAGCGCCTATGAGGGCGTGGTGCTGCCGGATAGCGCGCTGGTGCGCGCAGCAGATGGCGACTGGGCGGTGTTTGTGCTCGAAGGCGATCTGTTCGAGATGGTGGAAGTCGAGGTGTTACAGAGCCAGCGCGGCCAGAACCTAGTGGCGGGTCTGGAAGATGGACAACAGGTGGTGGTGCGTGGCGCCTTCTTCCTCAATTCAGAGCTAATGAAGTCGGGCTTTGACCCGCACGATCACTAAGGGCGTACCGATGTTAGATAGATTAACAAGCTGGGCAGTCCATAACCGCCTGTTGGTGGTGCTGTTACTGTTGGCCGCTTTAGGTGGCGTATTGGCGCTGGTGCCGAAATTGGATCTTGACGCTTTCCCGGATGTGACCAACATCCAGGTGGAGATCAACACCGCCGCCGAAGGGTTGGCGGCAGAAGAGGTGGAGCAGCTGATCACCTACCCGCTGGAAGCGTCGATGTACGCCCTGCCGGGCGTGACCCAGGTGCGTTCCTTGTCACGCACCGGCTTCTCCATGGTGACCGTGGTGTTTGAAGAGGGCACCGATGTCTACTTCGCCCGTCAGCAGGTCAACGCCCAATTGCAGGAGGCGCGGGAGATCATCCCGGATGGTGTCGGTACGCCGGAGATGGGTCCCAACACCTCAGGGCTGGGGCAGATCTACCAGTATCTGCTGCGCGCTGAGCCGGGCAGTGGCTACGACACCATGCAACTGCGTTCGCTCAACGACACCCTGGTGAAGTTGATGCTGATGCCGGTGGATGGCGTCACCGAAGTGCTCTCCTTTGGCGGCGAAGTACGGCAATACCAGGTGCGGGTCGATCCGGACGAGCTGCTGGCGTTCGATCTGTCCTTGGATGATCTGACCGCGGCGCTGGAAGGCAACAACCGCAACACCGGGGGCTGGTTTATGCCCCGGGGTGAAGAGCAGTTCGTGGTGCGCGGTTACGGCTTTATTCCGGCCGGAGAGGCCGGGCTGGAGGCGATCCGTGCGTTGCCGCTGACCACCATCAATGGTACGCCGATCACCGTCGACAGAGTGGCGGAGGTGGGTTTTGGCTCGGAGATCCGGGTCGGTGCCCTGACCATGACCCGCCGCACTGACGCTGGTGAGGTGGAGGCCTTGGGGGAAGTGGTGTCCGGCGTGGTCCTTAAACGCATGGGCGCTAACACCAAGGTGACCATCGACGACATCAAGGCCAGACTGCCACAGATCCGCGCGGCCCTGCCGGACGGTGTGGTACTGGAGCCTTACTACGACAACGCCGACCTGGTGGCTAAAGCGGTGACCACGGTGCGTGATGCGCTGGCCATCGCCTTTGTGCTGATCGTGATCATCCTGGCGCTGTTCTTGCTCAATCTGCGGGCCACCCTGTTGGTGTTGGTCTCCATTCCGATCTCCATCGGTCTGGCGCTGATGGTGATGTCCTACCTGGGACTGTCGGCCAACCTGATGTCGCTTGGCGGTCTGGCCGTGGCCATCGGTATGCTGGTGGATGGCTCGGTGGTGATGGCGGAGAACATCTTTAAGCACCTGTCGGCGAAAAACGATCTGACGGCGCGACAGCGCATCGCCGGAGCCGCCAAAGCCGTGGCGCGGCCGGTGTTCTTTGCCACCAGCATCATCATCGTGGTCTTTGCGCCGCTGTTCACTCTGGAAGGGGTGGAGGGCAAGATGTTCCAGCCGATGGCAGTGAGCATCATTCTGGCGATGTTGGCGGCGTTGTTTACCGCACTCGTCGTGGTGCCGGCGTTAGCAGCCTATCTGTTCCCCAAAGCGGTCGAGGTGAAGCCCAGCCCGCTGCTGGTGCCGCTCGAAAACGGCTACCGTCGGTTATTGGGCAGAGTGATCGAACGGCCCAAGGCGGTGGTTGGCGCAGCTGTGATGCTGCTGATCGCGACCGCACTGGTGGTGCCGCGTCTGGGGACCGAATTTGTGCCTGAGTTGGAGGAGGGCACACTCAATATCCGCGTGACGCTGGCACCGACCTCCAGCCTGGAGACATCGTTGACGGTGGCGCCTAAGCTGGAAGCCCTACTGATGGAGTTTCCCGAAGTGACCTATGCGGTAAGCCGCATTGGTGCCGCCGAAATTGGTGGCGATCCGGAGCCCATCAACAACATCGAGATCTACGTTGGCTTAAAGCCGATTGAGCAGTGGACCTCGGCTAAGGATCGCTTCGAGTTGCAGGCGCTGATGGAGCACAAGTTGGAGGTCCATCCAGGCCTGCTGCTGACCTTCTCCCAGCCCATCGCCACTCGGGTGGATGAGTTGTTATCCGGGGTGCGGGCTCAGTTGGCGATCAAGCTGTTCGGGCCGGATCTGGACGTGCTGGCCGACAAAGGTGGTGAGATCGAAGCGCTGGTGCAGCGCGTCGAAGGCGCTTCCGACGTGGCCATGGAACAGATCGCCGGAGAATTGCAGCTGGTGGTGCGGCCGGATCGTTATGCCTTGGCGCGCTATGGCATGACCGTGGATCAGGTGCTGCAGGTGGTGTCCGATGGCGTCGGTGGCGTCGAAGCGGGTCAGGTGATCGATGGTAACGCTCGTTACGACATCCAGGTGCGTTATCAGGAATCGTTCCGTCAGGATCCTGATGCGTTAGCCAATTTGGTGCTGCGCAGTCCTGATGGTGCCCTGGTGCGTATGGGGGATGTTGCTGAGATCGCCATGGTGTCTGCGCCGCCTAACATCCGCCGCGATGATGTTCAGCGCCGTGTGGTGGTGCAGGCCAACGTGGTGGGCCGTGATATGGGATCGGTGGTGAACGACATCTACGCCATCATCGAGGCCGAGGCCGATCTACCCGCCGGTTACGCGGTGCAAATTGGTGGGCAATATGAGAGCCAGCAGCGAGCGCAGCAGCGTTTGGCCATCGTGGTGCCGATCTCGGTGGCACTGATCGCCCTATTGCTGTTCTTCTCGTTCGGCTCAGTCGGCCAGGCGATGTTGGTGATGGCCAACGTGCCACTGGCGCTGATCGGCGGGGTATTCAGCCTGTGGATTACCGGTACCTACCTGTCGGTACCGTCCTCCATCGGCTTCATTACCCTGTTTGGTCTGGCGGTTCTTAACGGCGTGGTGTTGGTGGATGCCATCAACCAGCGCCTGGGCCATGGCGAAGCGCTGGAGTCAGCGGTATTTGAGGGCGCGATCAGCCGCTTGCGTCCGGTATTGATGACAGCACTGACCTCGGCGCTTGGCCTTATACCGGTGATCCTCTCCTCCGGCGTGGGCTCGGAGGTGCAGCGGCCGCTGGCGATGGTGATCATCGGCGGCTTGATCACCTCGACCCTGCTCACCCTGTTGGTGCTGCCGACTCTGTACCGGCGTTTTCCGCCCAAGGCCGCCGATACCAGTTACTGAGTCTGTGATCATTCGGAGAAACAGCGAGGGCCGTGAGCCCGTCGCCTAACCCGGGACTCATGTGTAAGGCCATTCGCTGAATTGCTCCAGGCCCCTATCCCCCAGTGCGATAGGGGCCTTTTTGCGGCTTGTAGAGAGCAACCACAGATGTAGAACGCACGTCGAGTTGCTGCGAATCGTCTGTGAATGGGTTATCAATAGGTATTGATCCGATCCGGTAAAAGTAGACAGTACACAGGTATAGATTACCTCCACTTGTGTCGCGGAGCATTCGATGGTGTATTTGATGTGATTTTCCATCAGTCGGTTTAAACGACACCAATACCTCCATAGTTGCTAAATCTACGACTCCCCCCTTCTGGTTACGCTGCGGCCATTGGGGCGCTCGGTGTAGTATGATTCTTTATTACTTCGGGTCGGGCTTCGGTAGGGCAATACAAGCAGCTCAGTATGATACTCTATTTGCGGGAATGTCCTGAACCACAGCTACAGAATGGGCCCTATAAGGCAGAGCAGTATGATACTTTATTACTCTCCTACAGGGGGCTGCATATGTAGCCCCCCTTTTTTATGTGCGTTTCACGTGGAACCCATAAAGGAGCGGCGTAGAGACGGCCACTGTCTGTTCGGTAACGCAAGGGCTGTGATCTGCCTAGTTAAAGACGCAAAATTGTGCACTGTGCTGATATAATGGCCGCGACTTCGCAGATCACATGGAAAGGTTCGCAGTTATGGATCCGCAGAAAAAGCCGGCAGCGGCGCAACGCATCAAAGTAAAAACCGCCGATCCGACCCCGGTTGATCGCTTTAATCCCCGCAATCGGATCTATGTCCGTAAGACCGACGGTGTATGGACTCAGGTACGACGCCGCATGGGGTGGATCATGATGGCGCTGTTTTTGTGTTTGCCTTGGCTGCCCTGGGGCGAACGTCAGGCCGTGCTGTTTGATCTGGCCGAGCGAAAATTTCATGTGTTTGCCCTGACCGTTTGGCCGCAGGATCTGATCCTGCTGGCCTTCCTCTTTATGATGGCCGCGTTTGCCCTGTTCTTCTTTACCACCTTCCTTGGCCGGGTTTGGTGTGGCTATATGTGTCCCCAGTCGGTCTGGACCTTTATCTTCATCTGGTTTGAGGAGCGGATAGAAGGGGCGCGCAACAAACGGATGAAGTTGGATCAGGCACCGTGGAGCTGGAATAAGGTCTGGCGGAAAACCGCCAAGCACAGCGCCTGGTTGCTGATCAGCCTGATCACCTCTCTTACCTTTATCTCCTTCTTTTATCCTGCCCGCGAGCTGTATCTCGACTTCTTTACCGGTCAGGCATCTGCCGGGATCTATTTTTGGGGGGCGTTCTTTACGTTTGCCACTTACGGTAACGCAGGCTGGATGCGCGAGATCATGTGCTTGCATATGTGCCCATATGCGCGATTCCAGTCCGTGATGTTTGATCAGGACACCTATATCGTCGGTTATGACGGCGCGCGGGGTGAGATGCGTGGGCCGCGGGGTCGTAAGCAAGATCCGAAGGCGCTGGGGCTCGGCGACTGCATCGATTGCAGCCTCTGCGTGCAGGTCTGCCCAACTGGGATCGATATTCGTAATGGCCTGCAATATGAGTGCATCAATTGTGGCGCGTGCATCGATGCGTGTGACGACGTTATGGTGAAGATGAACTACTCCAAGGGATTGATCAGTTACACCACTGAGCGGCAACTGGCGGGCGGGCGCTCACGGGTTGGGCGCCCCAAGTTGGTGGGATATGGTTTGGCCCTGACCGGGATCTTCGCCGCCTTCCTATATATGCTGATGACCTTAGCGCCGGTGCAGATCGACATCTTGCGGGACCGAAACCAACTGTTTCGAGAGAATCGTGATGGCCTAATCGAAAATGTCTATACCCTCAAGATCCTCAATAAGACCGAAAGGACCCAGCAGTTCATTCTGACGGTTGAAGGACTGCCGGAGCATCACTGGCTTGGCCAGCAACAGGTTCAAGTCACCGCCGGCGAGATCTTCACTTTACCGATCAGTGTCGCGGTTGACCCCTATCTTCTCGAGCAAGCCATGACTGACATCGTCTTTGTACTGAAAAGCGAAGACGGTTTGCTTAATGCCAATGCGGATTCGCGTTTCATTAGTAAGATCTGAACGATAAACGTACACAAAGGCACAAAAAAGGCACGTTGAGAGCAATAAATGCTCGAACGTGCCTTTTTTACAAATAAACGCTTGCGAGAAAAGCGCGGCTCCCTATAATGCACATCTGTCGACGGGGACAAGGCTTCTAAGCAAACGTTGGAAACAACGGGTTAGCAGCGGTTCTGGTCAAAAAGACAACGGTTGAAAAGAAAGTTTCCAAACTGACTTGACGGCCACGGAGAACAGCGTATTATACGCCTCCTGCTTCGGCAACGAAGCGAACCTTAAGTCAGCATGACTTAAGCGCTCTTTTACAATTTGTCAGACAATCTGTGTGGGCACTCACGCAGGATTGAGAAATCATCATTTCTTAATGCC